>JBGSKT010000255.1:0-9850 GCA_041741075.1 Lysobacterales bacterium | reverse complement strand
CTGGGCTACTGGCCGGTGCCGGAGACACCGGTGTTCGATGAGCCCGCGGTCGCCTCCGCGGCAGAACCTCCGCCACCAGCCCCGCCAGCGCCGGCGACCTCACCGGTTGCGGAAAGCGTTGCCGTAGCAGCGCCTGCAGCGAGCGTCGAATCGCGCGACCATGCGCTGGATTTCAGCGATCTCCAGATCGATATGGATGCGCTCACTTTTGCCGTCGATGACGGTTCGGCGTCGACGCAAGATTCGCGATTCCATGAACAGGAGCCAGGCGACGCCTCGTTGCCCTCGATCGACCTTCCGGGCAGCCAGGATCTGGCCCGGTTTGCCGATCGGGTGGGCAAGGTCGAGCCCGGCATGATCGATTCGACCCCGGCTCCCCAACCGCTCGAGGCCGTCAGGCCGGAATTGCGCACGGTTGTGGAAATCGCCCCCGGCAGCGATGTTGCCGATCTGGTCGTGGGCAGAGCGGATACCACGGTGCGGCCAGGCGCGGAGCAAGACCTGACCGGCATGCGCCTGGTCGAGACCGAAGCCGGCACCGGACACGACCCTGAAGAAGACGAATACGAGTACGAGTGGGTGGAGATCGAGCAGGAAGTGCTCGAACCGGCATCCGCCGACGCGCAGTCGCAATTCCAGTCGGGGGCCTCGGATGATATCGACGAGGAAATCCGTGAAGTATTTTTGGAAGAAGTCCAGGAAGAAGTCGACAACCTGAACCGGGTGGTTCCGGTCTGGGTGGCATCACCGGCGGATTTCGAGAAACTCAAGCCGATCCGGCGCTCGTTCCACACCATGAAGGGTAGCGGTCGGCTGGTCGGTGCCATGGCCCTGGGCGAGTTCAGCTGGAAGATTGAGGGAATGCTGAACCGTGTGCTGGACAAGACCATCGCGCCATCGGCTGCGGTGATTGCCCTTTTGCAACAGTCAATCCAGGCATTGCCGCAATTGCTCGCCGGATTGCGTGGCGAGAGCGCGAACGGGGTAGACATTGCCGGCATTATGGAAGTGGCCGACCAGCTGTCGGCGGGTGAAGAGGCCTGGCTGACATCGAAAGCGCCGGTCCGGCGTATGGAAACGGTCCGGGTGCAGGTGAAAAAGCCAAAGGCCCGGCCTGCGGCAATCACGGTTGCGGCGCCAGTCGAACTTACCGAGACCATCGACATCACCCAGCCGATGTTCGAATCGCCGGCGGAACAGGCCGAGTTGCTGCAGCGACCGCCGACGATCGAGCCCAGCGAATCGATCAACCTTTCGAGGTTGGCCGGCGTTGATCCGATGATGCTCGAGATTCTGCGTAGTGAAGTCGCTGGGCATCTCAATACCCTGTCCGCTTACCTGCATGCCTGCGCCGACGCCGGCCGGCCGATCTCGGTGACCGAAGAAGTGCTGCGCGCTGTGCACACCATGCACGGTGCGATCGCCATGGTGGAAATCACCGAGCTGAATCCTTTGCTGGGTCCATTGGAGGGTTACGTCAAGCGCCTGCGTGGCGCGGCGGCGGCACCCTCGCAGGTAGGCCTGCACGCCATTGTCGATGCCGCCACGGCGATCGACGAGACCATTCTCGGCAGCGAGGGCGAGGCCGCTGATCGGGCGTCTCACGATTACCACCTGCTGGCCGAACGACTACTGGCGCTGCGCAATGAACTGCCCGAACCGGAAAGTTTTGCCCAGGTCTTCAATCTGCGCGTGCACGACGACGAAACCCCGGCGCAAACGCCGGCGCAGCCAGCCGAGGACCGGGTCTGGCCAGGCCCGGACCAAGCAGACAGCGGCGCGGTAAGCAGCGCAGATCAGCCATCGCCGCCCGAGGAGTTTGTGGAGCTGAGCGACGAAGATCTGGCGTTGCCGGCAGATGCCCTGGCGCTGATCGGGATCGCCGATGCGGCGCCCGCAGAGCCGGTGCGCAGTGATGAAGAGTTGTTTGCGCTCGATTTTGAAAGTGAATTTGTTTCGGGAGAAGAATTCGACACGCTCGAAGACTGGGACGTGGAGACCAGCCTGCAGCCACTGGAAGAGCCCACCGCCGCGGGCGCTGCGGCGGTCACCGACGCCGAGCCGATTTTGCTCGCAGACGAGCCATCGGCAGCGATTGCGTCCACCCCCGAAGACGCTGAGCGGGCGGATGCATCGGTAATTGAATCGCACGGCGAAGCCGCCCGACCCGGGCCGGAAACGGAGCTGCAACCAGCCGCCGAGGATCGGCCGGACGACCGTGTCGAGACTGCTGAATTCGTGACCGACGCAGGGTTGGCCGAAGCCACGGCGGCGGTACCCGGTTTCACCGCTGGGCCGCCGGAAACACTGGATTCGCCTGAAATCCTGGAAACGCCGGAAGCGCCGGCACTTGCCCAGGCCAATTACCAGGCGGTTGCCGCCGACTCGCATCCAGACCGGGCCTTGAGCATTGCCGATCTGGACGAGGAGCTGATCGAGATTTTTGTGCAGGAGAGCCGCGATATCCTCGATGCCTCCGACGCGCTGATGGTGCGGCTGCGCGACCATCCCGAAGAACTCGATATCGTGGTCGGACTACAGCGCGAGCTGCATACCCTGAAAGGCGGTGCGCGCATGGCCGGGCTGGTTCCGATCGGCGACCTGGGCCATGCCATGGAGTCCTTGTTCGAGCTGGTGGCAGATGGCCGCCGCGATGTCGATCGACTGGTTCTGGAATCGCTTGAGGCCGGCTTTGATCGTCTGCACGGCATGGTTTCCCGGGTCGCCGAAGGTCGGGACATCGGTACTCAGCACAACGCCATTGCGCGCTTCGAAGCGCTGGCTGCGGGCGAAATAATCCCGCTGCAGGAGCCGACCGCCGCCGCCGGGGCCGCGACGGAAAAGACTTCCCTGACCGGTGCGGTCGAAATTCCGGTGGCGGCCGCGCCGCGAGCGCGGACTCCGGCCAAACCAACCGCACGCGATATCGCAGCGGAGGAATCCGAAGAACTTGTGCGTCCGCAACAGGAGATGATCCGGGTTCGTTCGGATACCCTGGACAAGCTGGTCAACTATGCAGGCGAGGTTTCGATCTACCGGTCGCGCCTCGAACAGCAGACCGCGACCTATCGATTCAACCTACTGGAGCTGGAGCAGACCGTATTGCGTCTGCGCGAGCAGCTGCGCAAGCTGGAAGTGGAAACCGAGGCACAGATCATCGCGCGTTATCAGCGCGAGGCCGAGGAAGCACAATCGAGCGCAGGCGAATTCGATCCGCTGGAAATGGACCGGTTCTCCACGCTGCAGCAGCTGACCCGGGCACTGGCCGAGTCCGCGTCCGACCTGGTTGCCCTGCAGGGCGCCCTCGACGACCTGACCCGCCAGTCGGAAAATCTGCTCTTGCAGCAGAAGCGGGTCAGTTCCGATCTGCAGGAAGGGCTGATGCGTACGCGCATGGTCCCGTTCGATTCAGTGGTCCCGCGCCTGCGCCGACTGATGCGTCAGACCGCTGGCGAGCTGGGCAAACGCGCACAACTCAGGGTCGAGGGCGCACAGGGCGAAATGGACCGCAACGTGCTCGACCGCATGACCGCACCGCTCGAACATATGCTGCGCAACGCCCTGGCCCATGGCCTGGAAACGCCAGCCGAACGCATTGCCCTGGGCAAGCCCGAAGAGGGCACTGTGCTCATTTCGATCTCGCGTGAATCGACCGAAGTTGTGGTCACCATTCGTGACGACGGCCGTGGCATCGACCGCGAGGCAATCCGCCGCAAGGCCGTGGAGCGCAATTGGGTCAATGCCGAGCAGCAGTTGTCCGACCGCGACCTGTTTGCGTTCATCCTCGAAACCGGTTTTTCCACCGCCGAGACGATCAGCAAAATCGCCGGTCGCGGTGTCGGCATGGATGTGGTCAACAGCGAGATCAAGCAATTGGGCGGATTGCTGACGATCGATTCCGAGCGTGGTCGTGGCTCCCTGTTCACGGTCCGGCTGCCGTTCACGCTGGCGGTCACCCAGGCCATTCTGGTGCGATTGGGCGAGCACGTCTTTGCGGTTCCGATGTCGTCGGTGCAGGGCGTTGCCCGGATTCGGCGCAGCGAGTTTGACGAGCGAATGAAGGCGTACAACCCGGTCTACAGTTACGCTGGCGAGGACTATTCGATCTATGAATTGTCGAGTCTGCTCGGCTGGCAGACCCACCGGGCCACCGATGACGCCCAGTTACCGCTGCTGATGACCAAGGCCGGCGACCAATACGCCGCGGTGCGCGTGGACGGCGTGCTGGGCAGTCGTGAAATCGTGGTCAAGTCGGTCGGGCCGCAGGTCAGTTCGGTGCCGGGCATCTTCGGCGCGACGATCATGGGCGATGGTTCGGTGGTGATGATTCTGGAGCTGGCGCCGATCGTACGCCGCGCCGCTGCCGCCCGCCGAAACTTCGACGATGGCGCCGAAATTGCGCCGGTGGTGCCGCAGCAGATCGCAGCCGAGGTGCGGCGTCAGCCGATGATCATGGTGGTCGACGATTCGATCACCATGCGCAAGGTCACCAGCCGCGTACTGGAGCGCAACGACATGGAAGTGATGACCGCGAAAGACGGGCTCGACGCGGTCGAGAAACTGCAGGATCACATTCCGGATCTGGTCTTGCTCGACGTCGAAATGCCGCGCATGGACGGGTACGAATTTGCCACCTACATGCGCAACGACGCCCGCCTGAAGACCGTGCCGATCATCATGATCACCTCGCGTACCGGCGAGAAACACCGGCAGCGCGCCTTTGAGATCGGCGTCGATCGCTATCTCGGCAAGCCCTACCAGGAGGCCGATCTGTTGCAGAATGTCGAAGAAATCCTGAGGTTGAGCCGTGGCGTCCAGTGATATCTCGCACACCCCAGTGGCGCTGGTCTATCAGTCGGCGACGCTGCATGCGCATTTGCGCCAGGCCCTGGGTGACGCCGGTGCGAGTGTGGTCTACGAATCGGCGACGGCCAGTTTCGACCGACAGGATCTGGACCGATCGGGGGCCACCGTGGTGGTGGTCAATCTGGATCCGGACAGTGACGAAGACCTGGAAGCGATCGATGAACTGCTGGTCGACGACGCCCGCAAGATCATTGTCAATGATGGTGAGCTGACCAGCAAACTCAGTGGCTGGGACCAGGCGCGTTGGGCCCGGCATCTGGTCGCCAAAATCTTCGGTGGCCATGATCTTTTGCCACAGCGCCCGCCCGGGGCCGAGGAAGTGCCGGTGCGCGGTATGCCCCAGCATGGTCTGGACAGCGCGCAGAAACCGAGTTCGATGTCGTCGCCGGTGGTCAGCAATGCGGCCGAGGAAACCGCTTCACGTGAGATCACCGAGGCGTTTTCCAGTTTCAGCGTGGATTCGTCACTGGCTGGCGCGGCGGCCAGCGCACGGGACGAACTGGAAGCCGCCCTGCGCGATTTCGGTTTCGTCAGCGACGCTGGCGCGGCTGCTCCGGCTGCCGGGTTGGACGCGGATGTGCCCGCAGGCGCCGCCGCGACGCCGGCATCCGAGCCGGTGGAAAATCCATTCGGTGCGCTAGATTTCGAACTGGCCGAAGGTCTCGATTCCGCAGACCCGGCAAGTTCTGTCGCGGTCAATACCGACGATCAGGATTCGCAACCTGCGGCGCATGCCAAGGTCGTGGATGAATTCGATGCGCTGTTTTCCTTCGACCCCGAGCCGGCCGCGGCCAGGCCTTTGGCCGAGTCGGAACCAGCGGCTGATCAGGCGGCGGCGCCGGATTTTGATCTGGATTTTGCCTCCAGTCTTGCCGAAATCGCCGAAGACGATGACCAGCCCCCGGTTGCTGCCGAAGCGGCGGAAACCCTGAACGAATCGACCTTCGATTTCGATTTCGAATTTGATTCGGCGACCGATGCCGATGCGACCGACAGCAAACCGGGTATGGCACCGGATGCGGAGGCGCTGATTGATTTCGATCAGGCTTTCGCGCGCAGCGAACCGACCGGGCACGGCGACGACGTAGACGACCCCGCAGCGGCCGCGCTTCCCGCAGTCGGGCAGAGCGGACCGGAACGGTTCGCCGCGGGGCGCAGCGCGGCGGTGACCGGAGAACGCTCGATCGAGCAGCTGCTGGCGGGCCTGGACATGCAATTGACCGATTTCGAGCCGGAGCCATCCGCCCAGGTTGCAGACCCTGCTAGCCGGCCGGCCGGGGCGGACGCGCTGACATCAGCCGCGTCGGAACCCCCGGCGCCCGACCGCTTCGCATCGTTCTCGTTTGAACTGGAAGCGATCGACGAAGCACCGGCCGATGCGCCCGAGCGTGCCGTGGTCGAACAGATCCTGACCGTCCCCTCCAGCAAAGGTCGGGTGGCTGCAGCGGTGGCGGCCGCAGCCGCAGTTACTGCGGCCAAAGCTGCCGAGACATCCACGGCAGCACCTGTGCTGGCTCCGTTCGACCATCTCTTTGACGAGCCGGAAGTGGCAGCCGGCGTCCCCGAAATGGCCGCCACTGGCCTGCAGCGGGTGTGGGTTTTGGGCGCCTCGATCGGTGGCCCCGACGCGGTGCGTGAATTCCTGTCGGGTATCCCGGCGAGCACGTCCAACCTGTTCCTGCTCGCCCAGCACATGGGCGCCGATTTCGTTGACTTGATGATCGGGCAGTTGGCACGCGCCTCCGCCCTGCCGGTCAGGATGGCGGTGTCCGGCGAAATCACGACGCATGGGCAGGTGCTGGTGGTGCCGCTGGCGGAACGTCTGCTGCTGGACCGGGATGGACAGGTCAGCATCGAGGCGCTGCCCGCGCCATCGGCGTATAGCCCGTCGATCGACCAGGTGTTGAAGGATGTAGCTGACCAATTCGGTGCCGCGGCCGGCGCCATCATCTTCAGTGGCATGGCGCACGATGCGATCGAAGGCGCCAAATATCTGGCCGGCAAGGGCGGCGTGGTCTGGGCCCAGGATCCGGCCACCTGCGTGGTCAGTTCGATGATCGACGGCGCCATGGAAGCCGGGGTGGTGAAATTGGTCGCCAGCCCGGCTGAACTGGCGGCGCGCTTCGTTGCCGAGTTTCCTTGATTTCATCGGCGGGTGTCCCCGCGCCAGCCTGCCTGCCACTGTCCTTCGAGAAACCTGATCATGACCACCACCGAACTTCGTGCCCTGATGATCAACGTGCCCAATGGCCGGGTGCTGTTGCCAAACGCCAACGTCACCGAGATCATTTCCTATTCGCCGCCGGAACTGGTCGAGGGCGCGCCGGCCTGGTTGCTCGGGCGTTTGCGCTGGCGCGGTTGGCGGGTACCGATCATTTCGTTTGCTATCCTCACTGGATTGGCCAACCGCGAGATCGAGCGCAATGCCAAGATCACCGTGCTCAAGGCCCTGGGCGGTAATCCCCGGCTGCCTTATCTGGCCATGATGGCGCAGGGCTTTCCGCGCCTGACGAATATCTCGCCGGACGCGCTGATCCCGACTGGTGAAGGCGAATTCAAGGCGCCCGGGGTGATGCACAACACCATCTTGCGGGACGATTCGGCCGTGGTGCCCAATCTGTTCGAGATCGAGGCGATGGTGGCCGATGTGCTGCAGATCGGCATGGACGAGGCTGCGCTGAGCTGAGCCCCGTGGCCGCTGAACCGCTGGCCACGGGCGATGCCGAACGCGGCCTGCGTCGGTGCTGACACCGACTTCTACGAATCCCGTCGCGGCCCCCGGCGCCGCGACTTCAGCGAGCCTTGACCGATGCGCATTGAATCCAAACTACCCAAGGTTGGCACCACCATCTTCACGGTGATGAGCCAGCTCGCGGCCGCACACCAAGCCATCAATCTCGGCCAGGGCTTTCCCGATTTCGAGTGTCCCGAACTGCTGCGTGATGCCCTGGCGCGGGCGGTTCGGGAAGGCAAGAACCAGTACTCGGCGATGGCCGGAATCCCCCGTCTGCGAGAATTGATCGCACTGAAGACCGCGGCACTGTATGGCCACAAGGTCGATGCCGATAGTGAAGTCACCGTGACCAGCGGCGCCACCGAGGCGCTGTTCGATGTGATCGCGGCACTGGTGCGGCCGGGTGACGAAGTGATCGTTCTGGATCCCTGTTATGACTGCTATGAACCGGCGATCGAGATCAATGGTGGTCGGGCCGTGCACGTGCCCTTGACGCTGCCGGATTTTGCGGTCGACTGGCAGCAGGTGGACGCTGCCTGCACCACGCGCACCCGGGCAATCATGGTCAATTCGCCGCACAATCCGAGTGGCGCGGTGTTTTCCGCCGAAGATCTGAACGCGCTCGCTGAAATCGCCAGACGCCACGATCTGCTGGTGATCTCGGACGAGGTCTACGAACACATCATCTTCGATGGACTCGCTCATCAGAGCGTCCTTTTGCACCCCGAGCTGGCCGAACGCAGCTTTGTGATTTCGTCGTTCGGCAAGACCTATCATTGCACCGGCTGGAAGGTCGGCTATTGCATTGCGCCGGCCGCGCTGTCGGCCGAGTTCCGCAAGGTGCACCAATACACCACTTTCTGCACCTTCCAGCCGGCGCAATGGGCGATCGCCGAAATGCTGGAGCAGGATCCGGGTCATTATCGCAAGCTCCCGGCGTTCTACCAGGAAAAGCGCGACCGCTTCCGGGCGCTGTTGGCCGGCAGCCGCTTCCGGTTGCTGCCGGTTTCCGGCGCCTATTTCCAGATCGCGGACTACTCCGCAATCAGCGATCGCGACGACTACAGTTTCTGCGAGTGGCTGATCAGCGAAGTCGGGGTTGCCGCCATTCCGGTTTCGGCGTTTTATGATTCGCCGCCGGACACCCGCTTGATCCGCTTGTGTTTCGCCAAGACCGAGGCGACCATGGTGGCGGCGGCCGAGCGACTGTGTCGGGCCTGAACGGTACGGTCGATGCCCGGCTGCTTTGCTGAGACCCTCGTTCGGCTGCGCCCGCCGGCAATGCCCGCATCCATCCCTGGACCCGAACTGTGCAACTCGAATTGAACGACCTGCGGGTTACTTTGGTGCAAGCGGCGACCCGCTGGCATGACGCCGCCGGCAATCACGCACTGTACGGCGAATTGGTGCGGCCCTTGCGCGGGCTCACCGATCTGGTGCTGCTTCCCGAGACCTTCACCAGCGGCTTCACCAACGACACCCTGCACAACGCCGAGACCATGGACGGGCCAACGCTGGCCTGGATGGCGGCGCTCGCCGCCGAAGTGCAGGCGGTGGTGACCGGCAGTGTGCTCATGCGCGTCGGTGACCGGATTTTCAACCGACTGTTGTGGATGCGTCCGGACGGCAGCTTTGCGCATTACGACAAACGCCACCTGTTTCGCATGGCCGGTGAACACCAACGCTACAGCGCCGGGCAGCAGCGCCTGATCGTCGAGCTGGCCGGCTGGCGGGTGTGTCCGCTGGTCTGCTACGACCTGCGCTTCCCGGTGTGGAGTCGTAACCGCTTCGGCCACAACAGCGCCGGTCGTTGCGACTACGACCTGTTGTTGTTTGTGGCGAATTGGCCGAGTCCGCGTCGGCAGCCCTGGCGCACCCTGTTGCGTGCCCGCGCGATCGAGAACCTGGCCTACGTAGCCGCGGTCAACCGGGTCGGCAGCGATGGCAATCAATTGCACTACGCCGGCGATAGCGCGGTACTGGACCCGCTCGGCGCGACCGTATTGGAACTTGGCGCACAAGCCCAGGTGGCGACGGTCAATCTTTCGGCCGGGCTGCTCTGCGATCACCGCGAGCGATTCCCTGCCTGGATGGACGCCGATGACTTTGTCCTGCGCGAGCCCGGCTGAGGCTGCACAGCGACTTGGCCGAATGCCGCGCACCGTCATGCCAGCGGCGGCGGTTGCGGTGCGCGGTGCTCGATGAGCCCGGGCAGTCGCGAATCGGAAACGTCCGGCGGCCGCCCACGGC
>JBGSKT010000254.1:0-2482 GCA_041741075.1 Lysobacterales bacterium | reverse complement strand
CGAGTTCTGACGGGTGCTCCAACCCCGCTGCGCACAACAACTCGCGTAGCGCCTTCAAGGTGTGATCATGGAACTGCTGCACGCGAGTCGCCTTGTCGGGCACATCGAGCTTGCGCCAGCGCGAAGGATCCTGGGTCGCGATGCCCGTCGGGCAACGACTGGTGTGGCAACTCTGCGCCTGGATGCAGCCCAACGCGAACATGAAACCGCGCGCGGCATTGCACCAGTCGGCGCCCAGCGCCAGGGTGCGCGAAATATCGAAGGCGGTGATGATCTTGCCGCTGGCGCCGATGCGGATCTGCTGGCGCAAGCCGATGCCGACCAGGCTGTTGTGCACCAGCATCAGCGCCTCGCGCAGCGGCGCGCCGACGTGATTGGCGAACTCCAGCGGCGCCGCGCCGGTGCCGCCCTCGCCGCCATCGACCACGATGAAATCGGGCAGGATGCCGGTCGCGAGCATCGCCTTGCAGATGCCGAACCATTCCCAAGGGTGGCCGATCGCCAGCTTGAAACCGGTCGGCTTGCCACCGGACAGTTCGCGCAGGCGGGCGACGAACTGCAACAGCTCGATCGGCGTGGCGAACGCCGAATGCCGCGCCGGAGAGAGGCAGTCTTCGCCCTGCTGCACGCCGCGCGCGGCGGCGATCTCGGCGCTGACTTTGGCCCCCGGCAGCACGCCACCGTGGCCGGGCTTGGCGCCCTGCGACAGCTTGATCTCGATCATCTTGACCTGATCGCTGGCGGCATTTTCCTGGAAGCGCTCGGCACTGAAACTGCCATCGGCGTTGCGGCAGCCGAAATAGCCGCTGCCGATTTCCCAGACCAGATCGCCGCCACCCTCGCGGTGGTAGCGCGAAATCGAACCTTCACCGCTGTCATGGTAGAAACGCCCGAGCCTGGCGCCGGCATTGAGCGCGCGGATCGCATTGGCCGACAGCGCGCCGAAACTCATCGCCGAAATATTGAACACGCTGGCCGCGTAGGGCGCCGTGCATTGCGGCCCGCCGATGGCGATGCGGAAATCGGAGTTGGCAACGTGAACTGGTGCCAGCGAATGATTCATCCACTCGTAGCGGGGCTCGTACACGTCGAGCTGGGTGCCGAACGGGCGCTTGTCGAGCTCGTTCTTGGCGCGCTGGTAGACGATCGAGCGCTGCACCCGCGAGAACGGCAGCTCCTCGGCGTCGCCTTCGAGCAGGTACTGGCGGATCTCCGGGCGGATCTTCTCGAAGAAAAAGCGGAAGTGCGCGAGCAGCGGATAATTGCGGCGGATGCTCTGGCGCCGCTGGCCGAGATCACGCAGCCCGACCAGAGCAAGCAGACCAAGCGCCAGCGCCGGCCACCACCAGTTTGGCGACTGCGTCAGCGCCAGCCCGACCGCGAGCAGCCATCCCAGCAGGACCAGGGCCAAAGCCAGAAAGCGCGAAGGCAGCATACCGGCTCCGAATTGGACCAAGGCGCGATCATAGCCCGCTGCGGCCGGTCATTGAACCGCGAACGGGATGGTGTGGACCGCGGTCGGTCCGCAGGCGCCAGCGATCCCCAGGGAAGCGGGTTGCCGAGCCATTGGCCGGCATGCCGAAATCTTTGGGAATCGATCCAGGTTCCGCGCCGCGTCTTGCGCGACTGCGTATTCCTGCGAGCGACCGGTGCGCGTGCTCAGGCGACCTTGGCGTGACCGGAAATGGTCGATCGATCACCGGACACGATCCGCTGAATCCGGTACAGCCCACGGATGCCCATGGTGGCGAACACCAGCCCGGCGACGGCCAACGCTTCGGTCAGCAGCTGCGGCTGAGCCAGTGTGAGCGGACGCGGATAGAAGGAGTAAGAAATGCCGGTGAAGGTGAGCAAAACGGTACCGACGACGAACAGCAGGGCGGATTCGAAAACCTTCATGCGCGACTCCTGTTTGCGATGGCGTGGATGGTGGCAAGCGCGATGGCGTGACGCTTGCCGGACCGAGTATAAACCATGCCCGATCACCGCCGGCCCCTGCGGTTATTGGCAAGGTCCTGGATCAGGTCGGGGCCAGGCCATGCTTCGCCCCCGATCAGTGCGCAGGCTGGGGTGAGCGCGGTGAACTCCGGCATCTGCGGCAGCGTGGCACCGACTGCTGGGGTGACCGGCGCCGCCGTTAAAAACCGCTGCGCTCACCGCCAGCCTGTGTTCGCTGCGCTCACCGCCAGACTAGGTTCGCTGCGCGCATGCTGACTTGCCAGGATGCGTTGCATCCGTATCGAAGCACTACACTGGCTGACTTGACTGCCGATGGATCGAGGTTGCTGGATGTGCCCTGAAGTTTCCGATGCGTCTGTGGACGCGCAGTTGTTGGATGGTTTGCGCGCGGCGCTCTTGCTGCTGGAGCGGATTGCGGCCGATGGCACCTTGTTGGGGCGCCTGCCCGAGGCCGAGCGGCGGCGGCTGCACGAGCTGGTCGGGCAGATTTACTTTCCCGATCCGCGCGCGCGCCGGCAGCAAC
>JBGSKT010000253.1:0-1827 GCA_041741075.1 Lysobacterales bacterium | reverse complement strand
GGCCAGTCGCGGCTGGCGCGGACGATGCGTACGGCGTAGTCGAGCACGACCGGATCGACCCGCACCAGCGCGGTGCCGGCCTGCATGGCAACGATTGTCTCCGGCCGCGCCACCGCCCGCACCCGGCTCAGGTCGAAGGTGCTGGCGCTGCGGCCCTGACTGACCGCGCTGACCATGCTGAGCTCGTCGGCCAGCTCCGGATAGGCCATGCGGATTTTCAGCAGGAAGCGGTCGAGCTGGGCCTCGGGCAGGGGATAGGTGCCTTCCTGTTCGATCGGGTTCTGGGTGGCCACGGTCAGAAACGGCGGCGGCAGCTCGAAACTGCGCGATTCGATGGTGACCTGCTGCTCCTGCATCACTTCGAGCAAGGCGGCCTGGGTCTTGGCCGGGGCGCGATTGATTTCGTCGGCGAGCAGCAGGTTGGTGAACACCGGCCCGCGGCGGATCTTGAAGCTCTCGCTCTTCGGGTCATAAAACGCGTGGCCGCTGACATCGCTCGGCATCAGGTCGGGGGTGAACTGGACGCGCGCGAACCGGCAGTCCAGCGCCGCGGCCAGGGCGCGCACCAGCAGGGTCTTGCCGAGCCCGGGTACGCCCTCGAGCAGCACATGGCCCGCCGCCAGCAGGGCGACCAGCAACTGGTCCAGCACTTCGGTCTGACCGATGAAGGCCTGGCCGATCTGGGCACGGATCGCAGCCACTTGCTCGCCGAGGGCGGCGCCGGTGATCGGTTCGGGTACGGCGGTGTCGTTTGCGGTCATGGTCTGGTTCTCGGTGGCAATGCGGTGAAGGAGTGAGCGGCAGATTCAGTTGCGGGCGTGGTACACCCGCAAGCCGGGTTGATCGGCGCAGCGCATCCGACGCGTTGGTCTGGCCGGGCGGATCAGGCGTCCTGCGGCAACACCAGTCCGTCTCGGCGTGGGCGGTTTTGTACTAGATTGCACGCATCCGGTAACTTCTGAGGACAGCATTATGAGTGAGGCCACTTTCAGCTTCCGGGTCGAGGCAGGTTTGAAAAGCGAATTCGCCAGCGCCGCGAAAGCCCAGGACCGCAGCGGCGAGCAACTGCTGCGCGACTTCATGCATGATTTCGTGCGGCGGCAGCAGGAAGCGGCCGACCCCGACATTGCGTTTCGCCGCCAGGTGCAGGCCGGTCTGGATTCGGCCAAGGCAGGGGAGCTGGTCCCGGCCGCCGAGGTCGAAGCGGAAGCCGAAGCCTGGCGGGTTGCGACTCGGCGGAAGATGGCCAAGCTGGCATCGTGAAATTGGTGTGGACTCACCGGGCGGCCACCGACCGGCGAGATATCCGCGAGTCCATCGCGCAGGACAATCCGGCCGCTGCGCTGACTCTTGACGAACTGTTTTCAGAGAAGGCGGGCCGCCTGGTCGATCATCCGAGACTCGACCGGCCGGGTCGCGTCCGCGGCACCCGCGAGCTGGTAGCCCACCGGAATTATCTCCTGATCTATGACCTGGCCGGCGAATGGGTGCGGGTGCTGCGGGTGCTGCATGCGGCCAGACAGTGGCCGCCGAGGCGGTCATGAGGGTGTACCGACGCGGCCTTTGGCGGCGGATCAAGGTGCTCGACATCATTCGCTTCCCCGGCGGCGAGCGGCCATCGCCATCAGGGTTTTGATGGCATGGAAAAAGGTGTCCGGCCGACGCCGGTCGGGCGGGTGCAGGGCGGCGCGGATGCTGGCCTGGGCGATCTGGTGACGCTCGGACAGAAGCCGCACACGCTCGGCCTCGGGAAGGAAAGCGAGTCCCGGGTCGCGGCGCTGCAACTGCGCCTCGAAGCGGCGCAACAGGGCGCCGTGCAGGGCCTCG
>JBGSKT010000252.1:0-15341 GCA_041741075.1 Lysobacterales bacterium | reverse complement strand
GCGGTGTGGTACCACCCGATCCCATCCCGAACTCGGCAGTGAAACGCACCCGCGCCGATGGTAGTGTGGCTTAAGCCATGCAAGAGTAGGTCATTACCAAGGACCCTATCCCAAAACGGGCTGCCCAAAAGCAGCCCGTTTGCTTTGCTGATCAAAACACCCCGCCCCGGTCCGGGCCGGCCCTCAGCGCTTCAACCCGGCGCCATCAGGTCATTCGCCATGGACCCTTTTTGCAAACGAGCTGCCCAAAGCCGCCCGTTTGCGTGTGTGACCTGCATTACAAATCTGAACAATTGCCGGCAGGACAGCGCTTTTCGCGTTTGCATCCAGGGCCCGCTCGCAGACGAGGACCCAGTGCCATGCAGATGGTGTTTGACAGTCAGCGATTGACGGCCCTGGCGGACCGCGAATGCCGGCACTACGCGGCTGCGATGCCATTCCCGCATTGCCTTCTCGATGATTTTCTGTCGACTGGAGCGGCAGAGCGCCTGGCCCAGGCGTTTCCTGGTCCTGAACAGGATGTGGCCTGGCAGCAATTCAGCGTTTCCGGCTTCGAAGTCAAACTGGCCAGCAACGACCTCGAGCGACTGCCCGAGCCAATCGCTTCGGCCTTGCTCCAGTTCAACAGTGGCCCGTTCCTGCGGTTTCTGGAACGGTTGACCGGGATCGAACACCTGCTCGCCGACCCGCACCTGGCCGGCGGCGGCGCGCATTTGATAGGAAACGGTGGCCACCTTGGCGTTCACGCCGATTTCAATTGGCACTCGGGCATCAAAGCGCACCGCCGCATCAATTTCCTGCTCTATCTCAATCACGGTTGGTTGCCGCAATATCACGGTGACCTGGAACTCTGGTCGACCGATGCACAGCGTTTGGTCCGGCAGGTGGCGCCTGTTTTCAACCGTGCCGTGATCTTCAATACCCGCAGCGACACCTTTCACGGGCATCCGGTGCCGCTGGCAGTCCCGGAGGGAGTCTATCGCCGTTCCCTGGCACTGTATTACTACAGCAGCGAGCGCCCAGTGAACGAACAGATGGAACCGCACAGCACCCGCTACAAGGGCTACCACATCGCCTGAGCGGTTCAGCGCCAATCGACAGCCATCGTACCCAAGGAAGCCCCCATGCACCGAAACTGGAAAATTGGATTGGCGTTGTCGCTCGCGGTGCTGCTGGCATTCCAGCTGGGACAGTACACAACACAACCACAATCGGCCCCGGAAGCGACCGCATCGATTACTCAGCAGGACGCATCGGCTGCCGAGGCCGCCCCCCCCGGAGTCGGGCCGAAGGCCAAATCCCCGCCTGCGCTGCCGCGACCGATGCCGGCGCCGCAGGCCAATCCAGTCAACTTGCCCTTACCCCCGCTGGAGGTGCCGCTGGCCGGTGTCATCGACCAATTACGCGAACGGGCCGACCACGGCGACGCGCGGGCCGCCTGCCGATTGGCGGCGGAGCTGCGCCATTGCGAGACCGTCGATGTCACGCTTGCCCAGGCGCAGATGCGGGCGCGGCAGTTGCAACAGATGAAGAGCTATCGGCAAGCCAATCCGGGCAGCGACGAGCAACGCAAGGCGCTCGAGGGTTCTGCCAAAGCGCGCGCCGACTACGAAACCGGCCTCGAAAAACAGATCGCCAACGCACTGCAAGGCAGTGAACACTGTGCCGACGTTCCGCGCGCATCGCCGCGCGAGCAAGTCCGCTACTGGCGCCAGGCGGCGCTGGCCGGCCACCTGCCATCGATGGCAATGTACGCTTCCGGAAATGTTTTTCGAATGCGCAACTCCCTGCTCCACCTGCCCGATCTTGAGGTCTACCGGCAGGAGGCGCCAGCGCTGGCCCGACGCGCGGCGCTGGCTGGAGATAACCAGTCGCT
Organism: Lysobacterales bacterium; assembly: GCA_041741075.1. Lineage (GTDB taxonomy): Bacteria > Pseudomonadota > Gammaproteobacteria > Xanthomonadales > Ahniellaceae > 0-14-3-00-62-12. Next base: position 13,465 of record JBGSKT010000252.1, on the reverse strand, counting down.
GATCGCTTTGGCCTGGGCCTACGGATCGCACGAAGATCATATGAATCCAGGACTGCTGGCGCAGGCGGTGACGCCGGACCCAGGCGAGGCGCTCAGCCTGCTGCTGCTCGCGCAACGCCGTCTGGGCGCGCTTCCCGCGGTCAACGTCCGCCAAATCACCTGGCTGGACCAACAGATCGCGAGCGCCCGAGACCTGCTCGACCCAGCACAGGTGCTGGCCGCCGAACGATTGGCAAGCGAGCGGTTCACGCGCTATCCGAACACGGCGGACTCTCCGGAATCGAGCGAATTTGGCAATCCCGGCGACCCAAATACCGACGAACGCCATCGCTGTGACCAGGAAGCGTTCGTGCCGCCGGGATTCGAATAGCGCAAGCATTCACCAGTGCCGATCGGCGTTTTGCTACCACCGATCAAACCATGCCGCGCGCGCTCTTGATCCGTTCGTAGGCGGCGATCAGATTACGCGTTTTTTCTTCTGCCAAAGCGCGTTCGGCCGGGCCAGCGTCGCGGGCAAGTTTGTCCGGATGGTGGCGGGCCAGCAACTGCCGGTAGCGGCGCCTCAACTCGGCGTCACTGGCGGCGATGGTCAGGCCGAGCAGGGCGTAATCCGAATCGCTGGCTGCAGCCGAGGGCCGGCCATCGAAGCCGCTCCGGGTCTGCCGCCACAGGGGCTCGGGCACCTCCAGCCAGGCAACGATCCGAGCATGCAGGCCGGCTGCGGCCGGATGCACGCCGCCATCAGCCCCGGCGATTTGATCGAGGGCGCCAAGCAAGATCAGTTTCAGATCCAAATGGACCAAGCCGAAACGGGCCAGCTCCCGGGCCGCGGCCTGGGCATCAAATTGCACCGCCTTACCGTTCTCGAAAGCCTGAATCGCGCGGCGGCGGCCCGCCTTGTCGAGCCGCAGCCGCTGCATCCACTGCTCGGTCGCGGCGACCTCGGCGGTCGATACCCGGCCATCGGCCTTGGCCAGGGCACCGGCCAGGGCAAAGAACGGGTCGATCAGTCGCGGCGGCACCACGGCCGCTCTCTGGTCGGGCCAACGTGGTCCGATCCATTGCGCCAGCAACACACCAATCAGCGCCCCGATCGGACTCTTCAGGATCAAGAAACCGATGATGGCGCCGATCAGCGCATTGCGCCAGTTCATGCGAGAGCTTGCTGAGAGCGGGCCAGGTTCATCCGGGCATCATAGCAATCCGACCCCGGTACACAGCAGTGGCCCAGGCAGGGCTACAATTCCCGACTAACCAGGCCGAGCGACGCTTACTTTGTCCCGCATTCTTGCCGAAACCCAGCTGTCCGACCTGACCCTGCTCCATCGCGGCAAGGTTCGGGATGTCTTTGCCCTGCCACAGAATGAAATCCTGATCGTCGCAACCGACCGTCTGTCGGCCTTTGACGTGGTGTTGCCGGATCCAATTCCCGGCAAGGGCGAGATACTCACCCAGATGTCCACCTTCTGGTTCCAGCATACCGCGCACATCCTGCCCAATCACCTGACCGGCAAACGCGTCGGCGATTGTCTGCCGCGCGGTGCCGATGTTGCGCTGTACGAGAACCGCAGTGTCGTCGCCCGGCGCCTGCGACCGCTGCCGATCGAAGCGATCGTGCGCGGCTATTTGATCGGCAGTGGCTGGAAGGATTACCAGGCCAGCGGCAAGGTGTCGGGCATTTCCCTGCCGGCCGGTCTGGCTCAGGCGGAACGCCTGCCGCAGCCGATCTTCACGCCTTCGACCAAGGCCGCGGTCGGCGCCCACGACGAGAACATCGGCTTCGATGCGGTAGTCGCCCTGATCGGCGGATCGCTGGCCGAGCTGGTGCGTGCCGCGACCTTGAATATCTACCATTACGCCGCGAACTATGCCGCCGCCCGCGGCATCCTGATCGCCGACACCAAGCTCGAATTCGGACTCGACCAGGACGGCCGTCTGCTGGTCATGGACGAGATGCTGACCCCGGATTCTTCGCGCTTCTGGCCGACCGACCAGTACCGGGTCGGGACCAGTCCACCCAGTTACGACAAACAGTTCGTGCGCGATTATCTGGATACCCTGGACTGGAACAAGACCGCGCCCGGCCCGCGAATACCGGCCGAAATCATCGAAGCCACGCGCAGCAAATACGCCGAAGCGTTGCTGCGTCTGGCCGGCATCAGCCTGCCGTGAGCGCGTTGATGCCGATCACCATCGCCGAACTCAATGCGCTCGACGCGGCCGGCTTTACCGCTGCCCTGGCGCAGATTTTCGAACATTCGGCATGGATTCCCGAACGCGCCGCCGCGGCCCGCCCGTTTGCCGATATTGGCGCACTGCACGCCGCGCTTTGTTCGGTACTCGCTGCGGCCGGTGACGACGAAAAGCTGGCCCTGATTCGCGCCCACCCGGAGCTCGCCGGCAGGGCTGCGATGCGCAATGAATTGACCACGGCATCGGCTTCCGAGCAGCACGGCGCAGGGATCGATCAATGCTCGCCGGAGGAGTTCGCGCGATTGACGGCGGCCAACGCCGCGTACTCCACCCGTTTCGGCTTTCCGTTCATCATCGCGGTCAAGGGCCACAGCCGGTCCAGTATCATCGCCGCGATCGAACAACGCCTGCACCATACCCGCATCCAGGAATTGACCACGGCGCTCCAGCAGATTGAACGCATCGCCGCGTTCCGACTGGCCAATCTCGTTCGCGACTGAAACCTACCGCAAGGAATTCCCTGCCATGGCCTTGATTGCCACCGACCCAGACGCTCCCGAATTCTGTCGACACTTCGTCAACCTGGCTGATGCCCGTCTTGGCGCGCAGGCACTCACCGCCAGCGACGACTTTTTCGCAGCCAAAGAGCGCATGCTGAACCCGGAACCGGCCGTGTTCGTACCAGGAAAATACGATCAGAACGGCAAGTGGATGGACGGCTGGGAGAGTCGCCGCCGGCGCGGACCGGGGCACGATTGGTGTGTGGTCAGACTGGCTCGGCCAGGGGTGATCCACGGGCTCGATCTCGACACCAGTCATTTCACCGGCAACTATCCACCGGCGGCAGGCATCGAGGCCTGCGCCCTGGCGCACAGCGATCCCGATCAGCGCACGGTCTGGACGTCGCTGCTGCCGGCAGTGAATCTGTCCGGCAACCGCCACCACTATTTCGCCATCGCCTCCACCACCCCGGTCAGCCATCTGCGCGTCAACCTGTATCCCGACGGCGGCCTGGCGCGCCTGCGGGTCTATGGCCGCCCCGAGTTCGACCCAAGCGCCACCGATGCCGACGGCCTGGTCGATCTGGCCAGCGCCGTGCAGGGCGGCACCATCGTCGCCGCCAACAATCAGCACTTTGGACTGGCCGCGAACCTGTTGCTGCCGGGACGCGGAATCAATATGGGCGACGGCTGGGAAACCCGTCGGCGACGCGAGCCTGGCAACGACTGGTGTCTGATCGCCCTAGCGTGTAGCGGCATCATCTCCGCGATCGAAGTCGATACCGGCCACTTCAAGGGCAACTATCCGGACCGCTGCGCCTTGCAGGCCGCGCTGGTCGAAGGTGGTACGCCAGAATCGCTGATTACCCAGGCGATGTTCTGGCCGGAACTCCTGCCCGAGCAGAAATTGACGATGGATCATCAGCATCTATTTCGTGCCGAATTGAACGCGCTGGGCACGGTCAGCCATGTCCGCCTCAACATCCATCCCGATGGTGGGGTCTCGCGTCTGCGCCTGTGGGGCCGGCCGGCGTGAACCCGGTCACGCCGCCGAAACTTGTGGTCGAGGCGCTAACCCGGGAAGCATTTGCACCCTTTGGCGAAGTGATCGATGCCGCCGCCGCAACCACGAGCTTCCCGATCAACCAGGGCACCGCCACGCGCTTTCATGCGCTGGCAAAGGCCGATTGCAGCGACGCGGGCGGCGTGACCCTGCTCAGCATCGTACGTGCCCAAGCGCGTACGCTGCCGTTTACCGTGCGCCTACTCGAACGCCACCCGCTCGGTAGCCAGGCCTTCATTCCGCTGGCCGCCGCGCGTTATCTGATCGTGGTCGCCGAACATCCAGATAGCCGGCCGCGCGTGTTTCTGGCCGACGCCGGCCAGGGCATCAATTTCTATCGCAACACCTGGCACCATCCGCTGCTCGCCCTGGACCGGGTGAGCGATTTTCTGGTTGTCGATCGTGGTGGGCCCGGCGACAATTGCGAAGAACAGCCGCTGAATCAGGCCTGGCGGATACCCGCTGCAGCAGCTGCCTCAGCCGATCCGCTCGGCCAGAATGGATGGCGATACGGCAAACCCGAGGAAATCGGATGAACGCAATCCAGATCACCACCGGCGAGCTCGCCCAATGCGCGATCAGCGTGCGCGATCTGGAACGCTCCAAATCGTTCTATCGAGATCTGCTCGGCCTGCCGTTCCTGTTTGAAGCCGCCAATGTGGTGTTCTTTGACCTGGGTGGCGTGCGCTTCATGCTGGGCGAGACCGGCACGCGCAGCATCAACCCTGGTGACACCCTGTTGTATTTCGCCAGTGCCGACCTAGACCTGGCCCACCAGCGGCTGACTGCTGCCGATGTGCCCTGCGATGCCAGTCCGCATCGGGTGGCGCCACTCGGCATGATCGAATTGTGGATGGCCTTCTATCGCGACCCCGATGGCTATCGCTTCGGGCTGATCGAGGAACGCGCGCGTGGCTAGCACCTCACCGCCGCAGTCCATTTGGTTTCCCGGCGCAACTCGGCTAGCCTTGACGGTCCTGCCTTGACCATCAGCGAGTTTCCCATGCACTACAAGCACGTCTCGATCGCGGCCGTCACCCACATTGACGCTCCGGTGCGGCTGTCGTCGGAGGCGATCATGTTGCGCCTGCAGCCGACCCTGGACCGGCTCGGCATCCGCGAGAACCTGCTCGAAGATGTGGCTGGCATCTACGCGCGACGACTTTGGGGCGATGCCACCCAGCCGTCCGACGCCGCCACCCTGGCCGCGCAGAAGGCGCTGGCGATGAGTGGGGTCGCGCACGAGAGCATCGGCATCCTGATCAATACCTCGGTGTGCCGGGATTACCTGGAGCCAAGCACGGCCAGCATCATCCACGGCAATCTGGGTCTGGCCGATACCTGCCAGAACTTCGATGTCGGCAATGCCTGCCTGGCATTTCTGAATGGCATGGACATCGCCGCGCGCATGATTGAGCGCGGCGATATCGAATACGCCCTGGTGGTCGATGGCGAGACCGCCGACACCATCAACGAACGCACCACCGAGCGCCTGCTCAGCCCGGCGGTGACCGCCGACCAGTTTCGCAGAGAGTTCGCCTCGCTGACGCTCGGTTCCGGTGCCGCGGCGATGGTCCTGGCGCGCTCCGAACTGGTCCCGGACGGGCACAAGTATCTGGGCTGCGTGACCCGCGCGGCGACCAATTATTCGCACCTGTGCCGCGGCAATATCGACCGCATGGTCACCGACACCCGCACCCTGCTGGTCGAGGGGCTGAAGCTCGCCGCCAAGACCTTCCAGGCGGCCCGCGCCGGGCTTGGCTGGGCGAGCGAGGAACTCGATGAGTTTGTGGTCCACCAGATCAGCAAGGTGCACACCGGCGCGATCTGCGACCTGCTCGGGATCGATCCGAAGAAAATGCTTACCGTGTTTCCGGAGTTCGGCAATATTGGCCCGGCCTCGGTGCCGATCGCGCTGTCCAAATTGAGCGAGCTCGGCCGTTTGCAGAAGGGCAAGCGCATCGCCCTGCTCGGAATTGGTTCGGGGCTGAACTGTTCGATGGCCGAAGTGGTCTGGTAAACCGGCTTTAATGCCAATAAAAACGGCCCGGATTCCGGGCCGTTTTTTTTGAGCGGCTGGTCGCTTCGATCAGATCGAGTAATACATCTGGAACTCGAGCGGATGGGTGGCGGCGCGGAAGCGGGTGACTTCCTGCATTTTCAGTTCGATGTAGGCATCGATCAGGTCGTCGTTGAACACGCCGCCGGCTTTCAGGAAGTCGCGGTCCTTATCCAGTGCTTCCAGCGCCTGGTCGAGCGAGTGGCAGACGGTCGGCACCTTGCGGCCTTCCTCGGGCGGCAGGTCGTAGAGGTCCTTGTCCATCGCCTCGCCCGGGTCGATCTTGTTCCGGATGCCGTCGAGCCCGGCCATCAGCAGGGCGGTAAAGGTCAGGTAGCCGGAATTGACCGGGTCGGGAAAGCGCACCTCGATGCGCCGCCCCTTGGGGCTCGCCACCCAAGGAATGCGGCACGAGGCCGAGCGGTTGCGCGCGGAATAAGCCAGCATCACCGGTGCCTCGAATCCCGGCACCAGGCGCTTGTAGCTGTTGGTGCTGGAATTGGAGAAGGCATTGATCGCGCGGGCGTGCTTGAACACGCCGCCGATGTACCAGAGCGCGAGCTGGCTGAGGCCACCGTAGCCGTCGCCGGAGAACAGATTCTGCCCACCCTTGGCCAGCGACTGGTGCACGTGCATGCCCGAACCATTGTCGCCGACCAGCGGCTTGGGCATGAAGGTCGCGGTCTTGCCGTTGCGGTGGGCGACATTTTTGACCACGTACTTCAGGTTGAACAGCTCGTCGGCCTTCTTGACCAGGGTGTTGAAACGGACTCCGATCTCGCACTGGCCGGCGGTGGCGACCTCGTGGTGGTGGACCTCGACGGTCTGGCCCATGGCGGCGAGGATCTTGCACATTTCGCCGCGGATGTCGCCGAGCGAGTCGACCGGGGCGACCGGAAAATAACCGCCCTTGATGCCCGGGCGGTGGCCGGTATTGCCGGCCTCGTATTTCTTGTTCGAGCTCCAGGCGGCTTCTTCCGATTCGATTTCAAAACCGGCGGCATTGATGCTGTTGTGGAAGCGCACGTTGTCGAAGATGAAAAACTCGGGCTCCGGACCGAAGAATGCCGAATCGGCCACGCCACTCGATTTGATGAAGGCCTCGGCGCGCCGCGCGGCCGAGCGCGGACAGCGGCTGTAGGCCTGCATGGTCGAGGGTTCGAGTACATCGCAGACCAGGATCAGGGTCGGGTGCTCGGTGAACGGGTCGATGACGGCGCTGGTCGGATCCGGCATCAGCACCATGTCGGATTCGTTGATGCCCTTCCAGCCCAGAATCGACGAACCGTCGAACATCTTGCCGTCTTCGAACAGGCTGGCATCGACGTCGGCGGCTGGGAAACTGACGTGGTGCTGGACGCCACGCAGGTCGGCAAATCGCAGATCGACGAAATCGATCTCGTGGTCCTTGATCAGTTTCAGCACATTTTCTACGGACATATTGCACTCCAATGGGGAAGGTTGAGGAAATCGCTAGAGTGTTGGCAAGGGCCGTGCCAACGTCGCCCCGGCGCAGGCCGGGGCCCAGTCCGGACGTTGGCGGCAACGCCAACCATTGGGTCCCGGTCAGCGCCTGTCCTGAGCTTGTCGAAGGGCCGGGGCGACGAAGTTTGGGCGTCCGGGGCCTGGGGTGGGGAGTGGATCAGTCGGCAGTCCTGCCCTCACAAATCGTGAAAGAATTCGCTGTGACCTCCGTTTGGTTTCGGCTCGTCCGGCTAAGGCTTTGGGCGAATCCGTGGCAATTGCACCAGAACAAGGCAAGGCCGCGGGCTCAGTGGCGAGTACAAGCAATGTGCTCTCGCCAAGACGCCAAGAACGCCAAGGAAACTCCGGACTCCCGAACGTTGTCGTCCCGGCGCAGGTCGGGACCCAGTTGTAGGCGTCGCCGCCAGCGTCCGGACTGGGCCCCGGCCTCCGCCGGGGCGACGGAGTTCTCTCAACTCTTCACCAAAATCGTCAACACTGAACTGATATGGGCTAAGGCGCCTCCGCTGCCGCTGCCGCGGCCGTTGCGCCGCTGTCCGCGACGGTGGCCGCATCGCTCTCCGGCGTCAGCGGTGTCAGTCCATCCGGCGCCTCGACGCTATAGCCCTTGGCGATCAGCCTGGCAACGTAGCCATCGGCTTCGATCAGGGTGTTGATCGGCAATTGCGCGAAGCTCTGGCGATGCTCGGCCAGGGCCTTTTCCGCCGCGTCGAACCAGAGCTGGTCCAGACGCTGTTCCAGATCGCCAAGTTTCTGGTCGGCGACGAAGGAACTCTGCATGATCGCCGTCCAGCACGGGTTCTTCAGATCGCTGTAGTCCTGCTGGCGCAGGGCGGCCAGATCGCCCACCGCCCAGGCATTCGCGCGCTCGGCCAGGGCCGGTAGTTGGTGTTCGACGCGGTCGAGCAGACGGTCGAAACAGGCCAGGTCATCGAGCTCGGACTTGCGAAAAGTCTTGACCGTTTTCCGGGCGTGTTGGATGTCCAGCTTGAGCCGTGGCTGGGTGACCGGAATGCGGTGTTTCTTGGCCAGCTTCCTGACTACCGGCCAGACCACGCCTCGATCAGCCAGTCCGGACTTATCGATCGCACGGGCGTACAGCTCGGACCCGGCAAAAATCGGCCGCCAGCCTTCGCTGTCCTTGTCCTTGCCGAGAAAACGCTGCTTCTGCACCTGCCAGCGTGCGTACAGATCGGGCGGCACCACATCTTTCAGCTTGACGCCGTCCGGGTTCTTGCGCGCGCCGAGCAGGGTCGGCAGCATGGTCATCGCCTTGAACCAGCCGATGCCGACGGTGGCCTGGGGTGGGGCGATGATTTCCGAAGATTCCGCAATCACCGCTTCGGTGGTCGGGGCCAGCCAGACCATCTTCTTCGGCAAGGGCGAAACCGTACCCAGAATCCACAGCACATGGTCGCCCTTGGAGACTTTCCACAGTCCCGGGCCGGGTTGCTCTCCGGTGACCAGAATGGTCTCCAGTTGGACCGCCGCGGACGCTTGCTCCGCATCCGCATCCGCAGCGACCGGCGTTTCGGCTTGGACCGCAGCCACACCCGCCACCAGCAACAACAGCCAACAACTACGCATACACATCTCCTTGAGCCAGACCCGAAAGACCGAGCCTAGCCGCTCGTTCGCAGGCCAGCCTGTGCCATGCGGGGCGGCCCCGCGACCCCATTCAGCCGAACTTCAACGTCGGCGGCCGGTGCAAGCGCCGACCGCCGTGCCGCAAACCTCAAGCCGACCCGATTCACGGCAGCGAGTCCAGTCGTGCCTTGTCTACCGCCAGCGCGCGGCTCCGCGGGTGGGAAAATTGGCTAGACTGGCTCGATAGCGTCTGAGTTCTGCAACCAGAAAAGCGACACGATGGGTGAGGTAGAAGGCCGAATCTGACGCTGGCCGCGGTCAGGGCATACCCCCGACTCAGGCGAGCGCAAGGCGATCGCCTGGCATAGCGAACAGGATCCCGGCATTCAAGCCGGGAGCCGTGGCGGTTTCGCCGCTCCAATCGGGAGTGCTGGATTACTGAAGACACCGACGGGCAGAAACCCGAGAGTTGCCAAGTCGTTTGCCAGATCAGACCCCGAATCGTGGCCCGTGAATAGCAAGTGGAGAGCCGTCGTTGACGCCCCAGCAGTCGCTTCAGACGCCGATCTTGACGTCGCATCAAAGTCAGTACATTGCCTGGCTGCTCACCCGCCTTCTGATCAAAGTACTGCCGCTGAAACTGGTTTTAGTGGAAGCGCTGGGCAGCCAGGGGCAACACTTAGTGGTGGCCGCCAGCACGGCGGAGGGTGCGGTGCTCGCAGAGGACGACCCGGAAAAGCTGCTGCCCCTGGCCGCACAACAACTCCCCGCTCCCCCCGGGAGAGGGGCAAGGGGTGAGGGCAGGCCGCCCGAGTTGCAGGCCGACGTAGAAGCCCGCAAAAACACTCTGCTACGCGAGATCAACCAGCGTAACCTCGGCTACTTTGAGCAGGAAGTCGAAAAGCTCGACGCTTGAGCCGACGATTTGCAGCTCGGTCTGAAGCAGGAGATCAAAGAGTTCGACCGCGAGATCAAGGAAGTGCGCCGCAGCGCCGCCACCGCGCCCACGTTGGAAGAAAAGCTGTCATGGCAGAAGAAGCAGCGCGAGCTGGAAGGCAAGCGCAGCAAACTGCGCCGCGAGCTGTTCGCCCGCCAAGACGAAGTCGAAGCCCAGCGCGATGACCTCATCAGTCCGTTGGAGGTGCAGCTTCAGCAGCGGGTCGAAGAGCGCACACCGTTTGCTGTCGAATGGGAAATGTTATGTGGGTCGCCGCTGTCTCGTCGAACATCACTTTGCTCGCTTGCTCGGGCCATAGTCCAACGTCAGCGCGAGTAGACTTTACGCCAAGGTTGAAATACGGAGCCTAGTCCATGTACGTCAGCAAAATTGTACTCAAGGATGTTCGCGGGTTCACGGACCTGAACTTCGACCTGACGCGGCCGGACGGTAGTTATGCCGGATGGACGGTTTTCACCGGCGACAATGGATCGGGCAAAAGCACTCTGCTCAAGGCAATAGCGATAGCGCTGACCGGAAAGGAAACGGCGCGATCCCTTCAACCGAGCTTCCATCGCTGGATTCGGGAAGGGCAGCACGAAGCCATTATCGAGGTTGGAATCGTTCCCGATGTCAAGGACGACAACTTCACTGAAGGAGGCCGTGTAACCGGCAAGGAGTTTTTCGCACGCTTGGTGCTGAAGAATGGGCAGAAAGAGCCGACCGTCGAGGCGGCGAATCCGACGGCTCGAAAAAACTACGCCTCACCGCAAAGATCCATCTGGTCGCAGGATTCCCGAGGGTGGTTTTCCTGCGGTTATGGTCCGTTCCGCCGGGTGTTTGGTGCCTCCCCGGAGGCTACGCGCCAGATGGTGGCGCCGACCACCGAGCGATACGTGACGATGTTCCAGGAGGCGGCATCGCTGGCCGAAGTGGATCAATGGCTTCGAACGCTGAGTCACAAGTCTCTGGAAGCGAAATCCGGGGCGAAAGAGCAACTGGATCTCGTTCTCGAGGTGCTGCGCGACGAATTGATGCCTAACCAGATCACAGTCGATCGCATCGATTCCGATGGCCTCTGGCTCAAGGATCGCAATGGACTCCAGTTGTCCTGGAGTGAAATGAGCGACGGCTATCGGGCCGCTCTGGCATTGCTGGCCGATGTCTTGCGACACCTGATTTCCGTTCATGGCCTGGCCGACCTCACTGACCGCGACGCCCAGGGAAAACTCTTCTTCAAGCGCAGCGGTGTCGTGTTGATCGACGAGATCGACGCACACCTGCACCCCGAGTGGCAGCGCGAGATAGGCTTCTGGCTCAGGCGCCACTTCCCGCACATCCAGTTCATTGTTACCACGCACAGCCCACTCATCTGCCAGGCAGCCAGCCCGAACGGCTTGTTCGTGCTACCCGAACCCGGCAGCTCGGACAAGCCACATGCGCTGACCCAAGACGAATACAACAAGGTGATCGCGTCGGGGCCGAATACGATCTTGTTGACATCGGCTTTCGGGTTGCAGAACACCCGCTCGCCCCAGGCGGTTGAGGCACGGGCGGGTTACGCCAGGCTCAAGGCCAAGGAGCGTTCTGGCGCGCCGTTGACCGATGACGAGCAGCGGAAAGTGACGCAACTCCAGTTGTTCGTTCGAAACGACGAGGAGCGTTGATCCATGCGCCGAGTTCACCGCCCGGCGCTACCTGCCATGGCTCAGTCATACCTGAATCGCAGGAGTCTTGCGACGACAGCAGAAAACGTCGAAGGCGCGTGGAAAACTGCACGCCAGACGCAAAGGATGAGGACAGTACTCGGCGTCTTGCAGAAGATGGCTGGCGCGCGCGAGCGCTGCATGTACTGCGTGGATTCGCACGGGAGCGACATCGAGCACTTCTGGCCGAAGAGTGCGTATCCGACGCGTGCGTTCGTGTGGTCGAACATGCTGCTGTGCTGTGCCGAATGTGGACGCTTCAAGGGCGACCGGTTTCCGCTGTCGCAATCCGGACAGCCTTCGCTCGTGGATCCGGGCGCGGAAGACCCATGGGATCATCTCGATTTCGATCCAGACACGGGCAACCTCACCGCTCGTTACGACATCGCCAGCGGCACGCCATCGGCCCAAGGGGAATGCACGGTGCAGGTTCTCCAGTTGGATCGGCGCGAAGCCATGGCCGAGGGCTATCGAAGAACCTATCTGCGACTTGCCGCTTGCGTGCGTCACGCCTTGTTGGCTGACGCAATCGACGCCGAAAACCTCACCGCCACCCTACTGCAAGCCGATGACCATGGGCTGATGGCCTGGTGCTTCGGGCCGGTAAGCGCTCGGCTCCAGCCGTTCGAGGAGCTGAGCCGCAAAGCGCCCGATGTTTGGGCAGCGTGTAGGACAGCAGCCGCACAGTGACGAGCGCAGAACTGAAATGAGCAACAAACAAAAACTCGAACTGACCTGGATCGGGAAGGAGAAGCGGCCCAAGCTGGAGCCGCGCATCCTGCTCGAAGACCCGGACAAGTCCTATCACGCAAAGCATCGCGTCACGGATGGCGATATCTTCGACAACCGGCTGATCTTTGGCGACAACCTGCTGGCGTTGAAGGCGCTGGAGGCTGAGTTCGCGGGCAAGGTGAAGTGCGTGTTCATCGATCCGCCGTACAACACCGGCAGTGCGTTTACCCACTACGACGACGGGCTGGAGCATTCGATCTGGCTGGGGCTCATGCGTGATCGGTTGGAGATCATCCGGCGGCTGCTGGCCGACGACGGTTCGCTGTGGATCACGATTGACGACAACGAAGCGCACTACCTGAAGGTGTTGTGCGATGAGGTGTTTGGGCGAGCGAATTTCTTGGCGTGCTCAATCTGGAATCACAGCGTGCAGGCGAAAGGGTACTCCGGCAAGTTCTCTGTGCATCACAACTATGTCCTTGCCTATCAGCGGTCGCCTTCGTTCGTGCTGAAGGATTTGCCGAGACAAGAAGAGCACAACGTCAATTACTCGAATCCCGACAACGACCCTCGCGGGCCGTGGCGATCAGGCGACGTGAGGAACGCGCTGGTTCGACCGAATCTGATGTACGACATCAAGTCGCCGAGCGGGAAAGTGATCAGGCATCCGCCAAAAGGATGGCGGTTCAGTCGCGACACCTTCGAGAAGGAGCTCACCGAGGGGAAAATTAAGTTCTCCGGTGACGAGCAGCGAATCATCCGCAAGATATATCTGGCGGATCAAGAAGGACGCGTGCCGGAAACTCTTTGGTTTGCCCACGACGTCGGAACGACTCGCGAAGCCAGTGGCGAAGTGCGCGGGTTTGTTGATGGTGAATTCTTCGATACGCCCAAACCTGAGCGATTACTTGAGCGTGTGATTTCGCTGGCAACGAACCCCGGCGACCTCATCCTCGACTCCTTCGCCGGCTCCGGAACCACTGGCGCGGTGGCGCACAAGATGGGCCGCCGCTGGATCATGGTGGAGCTGGGCGAGCACTGCCATACTCACATCATTCCGCGCCTGAAGAAGGTGATCGACGGCGAGGACCATGGCGGCATCACCGAGGCCGTGGGCTGGCGGGGTGGCGGCGGCTTCCGCCACTACCGGCTGGCGCCCACGCTCATCGTGAACGATCGCTGGGGCAACCCGGTCATCAATCC
>JBGSKT010000251.1:0-1945 GCA_041741075.1 Lysobacterales bacterium | reverse complement strand
TCAGCAGGCGTCCGTGCTGCGCCTCGAAACCGTCAACCAGATCGACCACCGGCTCGGCCACGGCCAGGTGGCCGAGCTGCTCGTAGTGCTGCAGGCCGCGCAGCAGCGCGACCAGGGCATCGGCCACCGGCGCCGGCAGCTCGGCCCGATTGAGCCGGCTGATATGGACGCGAATGTGTTCGGCCAAGGTGTCGATGCACAGGTGGCGCTGTCGCAGCGCGGGCATCTGCGACACTTTCCGCTGGCTTGCATCCTGGCCGAGTTGCAGGCACAGGCCACCCAGCCGCTGCGCCTCGCGCAGCAGCCCGCCCAGGGCGAGTTCGGGCACCGCCAGCACCGAATCATCCAGATAGCGCGGCCGCGCCAGATCCTCCGGGGCGGCGATGAAATGGCGCTCCAGAAAACGCACCATTCGAGGCGTGATCGGCACCATCACCAGCACGCCGAGCACATTGAACAAAGTGGTGAATACCACCAGGTCCAGCACCGGCCCATGGCCTGGCTGCAGGATGTCGAGCAGCCGGCGGATCGCCGCCAGCAACAGCGGCAGGCTGGCGATGGTCACCACCATGGTGACCAGATTGAACAACACATGGCTGGCCGCCGCCCGTTTGGCATTGGCGCTGGCACCGATTGCCGACAGGGCGGCGGTGGACGAAGTGCCGAGGTCGGCGCCAATGATCACCAGTGCCGCCAGCGGCACCGGCACGATCCCGGCGGCAGCGGCCGACAGGGTAATCACCACGGTCGCACCGGACGACTGCACCAGCAGGGTCAACACCAGCCCGATCGCGAAGTACATGGCCGCCGCGCTCAGACCGCTGTCCGGCAAGGTGGAAAAATCCACCGTGCCGGCCAGGCCGGCGAACTGCACCTTCAGCGACGCAATCCCGAGCAGAAACACCGCCAGCCCGACCAGTGCCTGACCGTAGGCGGCACGACGCCCGCGGCCGCCAAGGCGCAGCAGCATGCCGATGCCGACCAGCGGCAGAGCCCAGGCGTCCATCCGCATCTGCAGCCCGGTCAGCGCGACGATCCACCCGATCGTGGTGGTGCCAATGTTCGAGCCATACATCACCCACACCGCCCGCGCCATCGGCACCAGGCCGGCATTGACGAAACCGACCGTCGCCACGGTGACCGCCGACGAGGACTGCACCGCAGCGGTCAGACCGATTCCTGACGCCAGGGCACGCCAGCGGGTGCGGGTCGACTGCGCCAGAATGCGCTGCAGGGCCCCGCCGGCCGCGAGCTTCAGTCCGTCGCTGAGCAACCACATGCCCAGCATGAACAGGCCGATGCCTCCCAGCAAACCGGCGATAGCATGGAACAGCTGTGACAGCATCAGGCGTGGCTTCGGTTCATGGCGGACGAATCTAGGTTGGACACGGGCGGACGCGGGCGCGCTACAGCATACGCCAGCCGGACGCCGAAGCGCTTTCACCGCGCGCCGCTTGGCGGGACAATGGCCGGCCATCACCGCCAACCCGACCTCCATGTCGCCACTGACCGTGTTCAAGCTGTGCCTGCTCGGCAGTTTCGTGGCCAGTGTGCTGTTCGTACATTGGCGTGGCCGGGTGCGGCTGCCCCTGCTTCGACAACTGTTCAACCATTCGGCCCTGCTGGCGCCGATCAATGCCCTGCTCTATGTCTTTTCCGCGGTGCCGACACGGCCGTACCTGGATCGACGCGATTTTCCGGAACTGGACCGGTTCCGCGAGCACTGGCAGGTGATCCGCGACGAAGTGCTGAGCTTGCGCGACCAGGGCCGCATCCAGGCGGCAATCGGCCCCACCGACGCCAGCTTCAATTCGTTTTTCAAGCAAGGCTGGACCCGCTTCTATCTGAGCTGGTACGGCGCGCCGCTGCCCTCGGCCGAACGGCTGTGCCCGAACACCGTGGCCCTGGTGCGCTCGTTGCCCAGCATCCGCGCGGCGATGTTCAC
>JBGSKT010000250.1:0-22518 GCA_041741075.1 Lysobacterales bacterium | reverse complement strand
CCGATCTGGTCGGCCTGGTCGCGGATGGTCCCGATCGGCGATGGCGCGCAGGCGCCGGGTCCGGACCGCCGGCCGGCGGACACTGGAGGAGTCAACATGTTTGAACAAACGCTGGCCAAAATCGAAGCATGGAGCGCACATCTGGGCCCGGCGACCACCTCCGGCCTGCGTATCGGGGTCATTCTGCTGGTCAGCTGGCTCGCCATCCTGTTGCTGCGGCGGGCGGTCCGCCTGCTGCACCGACGTCTGCTGAGCCGGATCGAAGACGGCGAGGCGGAACGCCGCGCCGCCACCCTGGCGCGGATGGTGCGTTCGCTGGTGACCGTGGCGATCAGTTTGATCTGCCTGGTGCTGATCCTGTCCGACCTGGGCATTTCCGTGGCGCCGATCCTCGGTGCTGCCGGCGTGGTCGGCATCGCGATCGGCTTTGGTGCGCAGAGTCTGGTCAAGGACTTGTTTGGCGGCTTCTTCATCCTGTTCGAGAATCAGATCCGCCACGGCGATATCGTCACCATCGGCGAGCACAGCGGTGCAGTCGAACAGATCACCCTGCGCTATGTGCGTCTGCGCGACTACGAGGGCGCGGTGCATTTCGTGCCGAACGGCAGCATCGGTAGCGTGATCAACCGCAGCCTGGGCTTCGCCAACGCGGTGTTCGATATCGGCGTCGCCTACAAGGAAGACATCGACCAGGTGATGACGGTGATGCGCCAGGTCGCCACCGGCTTGCGCGCCGATCCGGAATTCGCCGGCCGCATTCTCGACGATATCGAAATCGCCGGGGTGGAGAACTTCGCCGATTCGGCGGTGATGATCCGGGCGCGCATCCGCGTGGTCGGGCTCGAGCAGTTCAACGTCCGTCGGGAATATCTGCGCCGGTTGAAATACGCCTTCGACCAGCACGGTATCGAGATCCCGTTCCCGCAGATGACCTTCCACAGCCCGGCCGGGCCGCCGGTGGCGAACCAAGTCGACCAGTAGGCTGGCGGTGAGCGCAGCGCAGTAGGCTGGCGGTAAGTAGGCTTGCGGTGAGCGCAGCGGTTTTCAACGGCGGAGCCGGTCACCCCAGCGTCGCCCCCTGGGAGCGCCGAGCACCAGCTCGGCAAAGTTTTAGCAGGTGAGCAGGCGGAACGGCCGCTTGCCGGCGCTGCGCGATTCACCGATCACCGTGGCGGCGTTTGAACATGCCGAGCTGGTGCTCGGCGCTCCCTGGAGGCAACCCCGGTTGCCCGTGGCCTCACTCGCACAGTGCCTGCATGCGCTCGCAATAGGCGCGCGCGGATGCCGATTCGGTGACCACGCGCAGGAACGGCGCCTCGGCCTTGCTCGCCAGGATCGCGCCCAAAAAAGCGAACACGGTGGCATCGGCGCTGCACGGCTGGGCGCCCTGGAAGAACGGGCGATCGCCGAGTTCGACCAGCAGCGCGCGCAGATCGGCGGCGGCACGGCGATAGATTTCCGACGCCGCATGCCGGCCCAGGCCGTGGCCGTGCAACTGCCCGCGCACCTTGCGCTGGATCAGCGGCGGTAGCAGCCAGCGCAGCGGCTGCGGCAGCCCGCCGAACAGGACGGCGCGGGTTTTCGGCCAGTTGGCCGGATCAATCCAGCGCGAATAGACCAGCGCCCAGTAGGTGTGCTCTTCCAGCATGCGGGTGAAGGCATGCGCGTGGGACTGCTCGGCCGGGCTCAGCCAGGCGTCGAACTGCGGGGCGTGGTTCTGGACAAGGTGCTCGACGATCTTGCCGGAATCGGCGATCGCCCGGCTGCCGCGGGCGCGGTCGTCCACGATCACCGGCAACTTGCCGAGCGGGGCCTTGCGCGGGTCCGCCCGGTTGTCGAGTTGGTAGGGGATCTTGGCCAGGCGCAGAAATATTTCCACCTTGGCGCAGAACGGACTCAGACTGAAACGGGCGCCCTTGGGCACGGCAAACTGCTGCAAGCGAATCATGGATTTCCCCGGGGTTGAATGCAGACGCCGAGCTTAGGCCAAATGCCAGTTCGCTGGCGCCGCTGGACCAAAAACGAACGACCCGCGCAGGCGGGTCGTTCGTTTTCATCTGGTACCGGTGGAGGGACTCGAACCCACACAGTGTCGCCACCAACGGATTTTGAGTCCGCCGCGTCTACCATTCCGCCACACCGGCATGTGCTGGGCCGCGGATGATAGCGCAAAATGGGTGGCGGGAAACGGCGAATCGTGGGAACGGGAATGGTGCGAGCGGCGGAACGAAGCGACTTCAACTTCGATAGCCAGGTCGCTACGTGCTGATCCGCTCCCACAGCCAGCCCCAGGCTTGCGCCTGCTGATTCGCGACCCTCACCCCTCAGCTATCGACGAGACCACGCATGCAAGTCAAACGCCGCCGCTTTGCCCTGATCCAGATCGCCGATCAGGTGTTGCCGGATTTCGATCGGCTGTTGTCCGGCACTCTGGCCTTCACCCGCGCGACCATTGCCGACTTGCTGTGTGCAGTAACCGGCGAGCGCATTCGCCTGCAAGCGGACGAACTGGCGGCGCTGGCCCGGCTCGCTGACCTGGATTGGACCGACGCGGAAGCTTTCGCTGTGGACAGTGGCCTGGGACTGGCGCGGATCCGTTCGCTGGTCGCGCGCGGTGCGCTGATCTGCGATGGCGACGACGCCGACGCGGCCCGGCTGCGCGACGGCGAAGCGGCGCTGGAGCAGATCGGCTGGCATCCGCTGGCTGCCACTTGTCATCGGCATACCGCCTGGAGCGGCATCGAGGGCGATGAGAGCAAACGCGACCATAGCGATCAGCGCCATCGGGAACGATTGCAGGAAATGGTGAGGCTGCATGGTCTGCCGCCACCGCATTTCGTGGTGCGCGGCCAGGCGGCAGAGGAGCAACTGCTGCCGCTCGATGCGCTGGAGCACAGCGCCCTGTTCGATCTGACCCGCCGACGCCGAACCACGCGCGCCTATCGCGAGCAGGAATGGCTGGCGTTGGACGATTTCTCGGCCGTGCTCGCCGGTACCTTCGGTGTGCTCGGTAGCCAGCAGCTGGAGCCGGACATCACCGCGCTGCGCAAGGGCAGCCCGTCCGGCGGCGGGCTGCACCCGATCGAGGCCTATCCGGTGGTGGCCCGGGTCTGCGGCGTCGCGCCCGGGATCTACCATTACCGCGCCGACCGGCACAGTCTGGAGCTGCTCGAAGCAATGACGGAGGCCGAGGTGCGCGATTTCGTGGCCCGCGCCGCGATCGGCCAGGTGTTCTTCGCCGAGGCGCAGGCGCATGTGATTCACGTCGCCCGCTTCAACCGCAATTTCTGGAAATACCGGGCCCACCCGAAAGCCTACAAGGCCGTGCTGATGGATTCCGCGCACCTGAGCCAGAACTTCTATCTGTTCGCAGCGGAACGCGGGCTCGGTGCCTACGTCACCGCCGCAATCAACGACATCGACGTCGGCGTCCGACTCGGCCTCGATCCGCTGCGCGAGGCGGCGATCGCGGTCAACGGTTTTGGCATCATCGACCCGCTCCGCAACGAGCTGCATCTGCATGCCGAGACGCACTCGCTGGCGGCGGCGCGGCAATCGGTCTGAAGCGGCGGTGCCATCGAATTGGCTGCCGGGCGTTTCGGCCGCTGGCGTGGTGGTCAGCAGTGGGGCGCGGCAGCGGCGGAAGAAAAGCGGCAAAAAAAGCGCTTGCCGGGCGTGGATTTTCGGGTTAAACAGGCAGGCGTCCGGTTCGGACATCGACAACAGGGGAACAAGACAATGGCAACACAGGAAAATGCCCGCAAGTTTCTGCAGCGGCTGGCCGACGACGATGCCTATCGCGCACAGGTCCAGAAAGATCCAATCGGCTGCCTCGCCGAATACGGATTCAAGGTGGACCCGGCGGCCGCGCCGAAAGAAGTGAATCTGCCCAGCAAGGCCGACATCGCAGCCAACATCGATCAACTGGGCGAGCGGCTGACTTCATCGCTTGGCTACGTGGTGTTCAAGGTCTAGCCGGTTCCCGCCCGCCGCGGATTCGGGGCGCTGGCGCAACCGGCCAGGTCGATTTGAAGGTGGAAAACGGAAGCAGCGAGCACGTCGTCCCGGCGAACGACTGGACCCTTTATCCGGGGTTTCGATACGGTCACCGCTGGGCCTTGGCGTGCGCCGGGGCGACGGATATTTCTCCCGCGTCGGGCGGAATACCACGGCATTCGGCAGGCCGCGCCGAGGTGCGGATGGTGCCTTTGTCGGACCTGCCTGCTGGGCGCGAATGGATGGATATTTTCAGCGGCTGGCGGGCAGGCCCGCGACCTGCGCAGGGCCGAGCGCCCGCGCCAGTGCGTCGGCGCGGGCCATGATCGGGAGATCTGCGTCGGCGTGCTGCCATTGCCCACGGAACTTTCGCAGCAGTTCACCGGCCGCCTGTGGAGCTTCCTTGAGTCGGGCTTCGGCGGCGTCGATCAACAAGCAGTTGTTCTGGATGGTCCGTTCGGTCTGACCGAGCAGGCTGTCGTTCCATTCGACCAGCGCGCGGCCACGGTCGGCGATCAGACCATCGCGTAGCGCAGCAGTTTGATCGCTGTGCTTCAGCGCGGTTTCGACCCGCAGTCGGGTCACCCGCAGCAGCCAACTGGAAATTCCGCTGCGTTCGGCGGTGAGGATTTTTTCCGCGCGCTCCGGGTGGCCGGTGGCCAGAGCCAGCGCTGCATTGGCGGCGGTTACCGCGAGCCGGCTGGTTTCGTTGGGATTGCCGTCGGCGCTGGTATCGGCACGCGCCAGTTCCGCGAGGGCCCGCTTCGCCAGCGTGGTTTTCTTGTATCGTGCGGCCCGGATCGACCATTCTGCCAGGTGTACGCGGTAGTCGAAATGCGGTCGATCACGTTGCGTCGCGGTCATCGACAGCAGCTCTTCAAGCGACGACTCGGTCAGCTTTTTTGCCGCCCGGGTCTGGCCAGCTGCTTCGAGCAGAGCGGCCTGCGCAGCCCGCAGCCGCCAGTAGTTGCCAAGGTCGGATGCGCGGTCGACTTCGGCGAGGCCACTTTGGACGGCGTCCTGCGCGGCCGCGATCATGCCCTGGTCGGCGAACAAGGTGGCTCGTCGCAGCCAGTATTCCGGAAATGGCGCCTTGCCCAGTTTGGCTTTGGCTGAATTCAGCGCGGCGTCGGCATCGACGTAGCGACGCTGGGCAATGCGCAGCACGGCGAGGTCGAGGTATCGCGGGCTCAAGCCCAGCGCGTAAGCCCGCTCGATCGGTTCGGCGGCTTCATCCAGGCGGTTGGCCAGCGTCAGGCAGGCGCCGATCACCACCGAGGAAAACGCCCGCAATGGGTGTCTGGAAGCCACCGCGCGGGCCAGAAATGGCAATTCCTGCTCGCAGTCGTTCAAGTAGATGTAGGAGAACAGCCCGACATTGTTGCCGCCGGCAGCGTCGTCCGGGTATAGGTCGGAATAGATCCGCCAGCGTTCCAGCCCGTCGGCCAGGGACCGGATCGAGGTGGCGTGCGCTTCGAGATAGGCGCGCTCGCGGACGGATAGGCGCTCGGTCAGCTTCAACGCCTGCTCGAATTTCGCTTTCGCCAGCGCCTGCTGGCCCAAGCTCAAATAATTCGCGCCGATCCGCGCGTAGGCCAGGGCGAACTGCGGATCCAGTTCGAGCGCCCGCCTGAGCAGGCCATTCGACCGTTCCAGATCATTGTCGCGGGCCGCTTCCAGGGACAGCGAATACGCCCGCAACGCTTCCAGATTGTCGGTGGTGACCTTGGCCAGGGGCGCGCTACTTTCCGCAATCTGTTCGATCGATTCGCCGAGCCGGCCACGCAGTTGCCGGACCAGGCGGTCGGTCGCCGGCAGTATATCGTCGAGGCCATCGGCTTCGGCGCTGACCGTGGCCACGCTGCGCGTCGACACCGGGTCGATCAGTTCGGCGATCAGCCGCAGTTGTTTGCCATAGGGCGAAACCGTGGTCAGCACCACCGCGCGGGCGCCTTCGCGCACGGCGATTTCGGCGGCCAGCTGGCGATCGACGATGGTCGTCTTCGGGTCATTGCGCATCAGCCCCAGGGTCTGCCGGATCTGTACGTCCGGTACCACGTTGACGAATCGCGATTGCTCCAGGGCCAGGCGGAAGGCGGTGTCGAACGAGGCGTCGAGCAATTCGACCCCGGTCAGGTTGCTGCTGTCGCCGACGACTATCCAGTCGCGTGCGGCAAAGGCGATCGCGGGCTCGCTGCGAGTGGACAGGTACAGACCAGCCGCCACCAGCACTACCGCCAGGCTGCATTCGGCCAGCACCACGCGCGGACGCCGCCACCAGGGCACAACCCGCTCGGCCTTGGCGCTGGACGGTGGTGCCGCAAACGGAGCGATGCCGGCCTCGCCGATCTCATAGACGTCGATCGGCTCGGGTCGGCCCTTCAATCGGTACTGGCCGTGGAAGCGCCATTCGGCCGAATCGAGATCGCCCGCGGATTCGCGCAGGCCGCGCAGGGCCAGATCATGGGCGATGCCGGAGCACAGGATCTGCCCGGGCCGAGCCAGGCCCATCAGCCGCGCCACCTCGGGTTTGACCAGGCCTTCGAGCTCCAGCGGTTTGGCGCCATGCGCGACATCTTCCGGGCTGTTGTCCCACATCAGAACGTCGCCGACGTGCACGCCGACCCGGGCGCACAGCGGCACCGCTTCGGTGGACTTCCATTCGTGCAGCGCGTGCTGGTAAGCCAGTGCGAAACCGGCGGCTTCGGCCGGATGCGCAAACAACAGCAGGAAACCATCGGTCTTGTCGATCTCGCGGCCGCCGTGGACCTGGGCCAGATAGCGGGCCATGCGGTCGTGGCGGCGGATTGCCTCGGCGCCGCGCTGGTCGCCGAGCTTTTCGATCAGCGCGGTCGATTCGACCAGATCACACATCACCACGGTGCGCAACAGGGCGGTCGGGTGGGGTGCGGACGGGGTCGGAGCCGTGGTCATCGGCCGAGTATAGATGCGCTGGCCTTGCGCCGACAGGTCTACAGCTTCGCTGGCGCAGGCGCACCGGCCGCCGCCGGGTGCTGGCCGGTCCGGGAATCAGGCGCCGGGTGTGGTCTGGCCGAACTGGAAACCGTCACCGCCGAGACCCTTGACCTGGTACAGGGCAGTATCGGCACCGGCATACCAGCTCGACCAGGCGCCGTCGCGCGGGCACAGACAGGCGCCGACGCTGACACTGACGCTGAGGAAGTCCGTGCCCAGCGGAAAACGCAGGGCGCGCACGCTGCGCGAAATCAGCGAGGCGCGGGCCTCCAGTTCCTCTGCAGATTCAAGCTGCAGCAACAAGGCAAACTCATCGCCGCCCAGGCGGCAGGGCAGGTCGGTCGGCAGGCTGGCGTTCTGCACTTCCTGGGCGACTGCTTTCAATACCCGGTCGCCCATCAGGTGGCCGTAGCGATCGTTGATCTGCTTGAAGTGGTCGAGATCGATCAACAACAGGCCGAGCCCCGAGGTCGCGGCCGAATGGGCGGCGATCCTTTCCAGATAACCATACAGGCCACGGCGATTGAACAGTGCGGTCAGTTCGTCGGTCTGCACCAGCAGCTCGGCGGAATCCAGCTGCTTCTGGGTGCTGCGCAGCGAATCGAGGGTGACCAGCAGGTCTTCATTGCGGCGGCGCAGGTTGGCGATCAGCGCCTGTTCGCTGGCCACCAGATAGGTAAACGAGCGACGCATGAACTGCGCCATCAGTGCTGGCGCGGTCTCCATCAGATGGTCGAAGGCGCCGTTTTCGATCACCCGCACCCGGGTCGGGCAGGTGCTGACGGCATTGGCCACACGGGCGTGGTTGCCGATGAACAGGGCCAGCTCGCCGAAAAATTCGCGCGCACCGATGACCTTGTTGGGCAGGCTGTCGCCGAAATCCAGCCGCACTTCACCGGACTCGACTACGAACATGCTGCGGCCGTGCTCGCCCTTGTGGAAGATCACTTCCTGCGCCGCCAGATCACGCGATTCACCGGCGGCAAGCAGCAGATGCAGCTCGGGCTCGGCCAACTGCCGCGCCATCCGCAGGGTGGCGTGGTGGCTGGCGTCGTTGGCCGACGCGGTCGAGGGGGCAGTGCTCAATGCAGCGCTCATCGGTGGTCCCGGTCGGGTTGCGACCGGGCCATGGTACCGCACCCTGGCCGGGAACCGGCAGTGCCTGGCCGCCCGGTCAGTGCCAACCGACGGGACTCAGGGGCCGGGATCGGGGCCTTCGTGGAAGGCAGGGACCGGCGGCAGCGGCTCGCCGTGCGCGGCCGGTTCGGTACCGTTGGCCAGGTGGCTCTTCTTGTGCCCATAAAGGTAATAGACCACCAGCCCGATGATCGCCCAGCCGAAGAACAGGCTGACCGTGTACACCGACAGGTTGGCGAACAGCAGCAGGCAGCCGAGGATTGCCGCCGGGCACACCACCCAGGCGAACGGGGTACGGAACGGGCGATGCCGGGCCGGCTGCTTGACGCGCAGGATCATTACCCCGATCGCGACCATCATGAACGCGAACAGGGTGCCGGAATTGGAGATATCGGCCAGGATGCCGACCGGAAACATGGCGGCGAATACCGATACCGCGGCGCCGGTGATGATGGTGACCACGTGCGGGGTATGGAAGCGCGGGTGGACTTTCGACAGGATCGGCGGCAGCAGGCCGTCGCGCGACATGGTGAAGAAGATCCGCGTCTGGCCGTAGATCATCATCAGCACCACCGAGGGCAGGGCCAGCGCCGCGGCCAGGCCGATGACATTACCCATGCGTTCAAAACCGAGCAGGCGCAGCACATGGGCCAGCGGCTCCTTGCTGCACACCAGGGCTTCCGCACCCTTGCAGGCCGCGGCCATTTCCGGGGTGCCGGGGCTCAACGCCAGGCCGTCCGGACCGAACATCGGTTGCGAGCCGACCGCGCCGACCGCGCCGTAGCCGACCAGCATGTAGAAAATGGTGCAGATCACCAGCGAGCCGATCAGGCCGATCGGGATATTGCGATTGGGGTTTACGGTTTCCTCGGCCGCGGTCGACACCGCATCGAAACCGACGAAGGCGAAGAAAATCGAAGCGGCCGCGCCGAGCACGCCGATGCCGCCGAGCGGGCTGCCCCAGCCGGTCGGGAAGAATGGCTCGAAGTTGGCGTCGTTGACCGCCGGCGTAGCAATCGCGATGAACGCGACCAATGCCGCCACCTTGATCGAGACCAGTACCGCGTTGACCTTGGCGCTCTTCGAGGTGCCGAACACCAGCAACAGCGAGATCACCAACACGATGAAAAAGGCCAACAGATTGAACGCACCGCCATCGTAGGGTCCGGTGCGCAGGAACAACGGCAGCGGGATCCCGGCGCTGTTGAGCAGCCCGTTCATGTATCCCGACCAGCCGACCGCGACCGCGCCCGCGGCGACTGCGTATTCGAGCACCAGCGCCCAGCCGACGATCCAGGCCAGCGATTCGCCGAGCACGCCGTAGGTGTAGGTATAGGCCGAGCCGGACACCGGCACCATCGCCGCCAGTTCGGAGTAGGCGAGCGCCGCCAGTGCGCAGACCACGGCGGCGATCACGAACGCGATCATCATCGCCGGGCCAGCCTTCTGCCCGGCTTCGGCGGTGAGCACGAAGATACCGGTGCCGATGATCGCGCCGACGCCAAGCAAGGTGAGCTGGATCGGCCCGAGCTGGCGCTTCAGGCTGTGCTTCTCGGCCGTGGCCAGAATGGCGTCTAGCGGTTTGACACGCTGAAAGATCATTCGCTGTTACTCCCCGTGGGTTGGCGTGCTGAAGTCTTTGCAAGCTACGGCCGTGTGCGCTGGGCCGGCCGCGCTGGGCGCGGCGGGCGGCATCACAAAAACGTAAAGCGCCCGGTAAGATACGCGAGCGTTGGCGGTGCGGCAAGCGCTGCGGCGTCCGGCCCTTACTCAGGGAGTCCCGATGGCCAATCTTGACCAACTCCGGCGTTTGCTGGAGGGCTATAGCTGCCTGGCACCGGGGCAGGCCGCACAGCGCGCCGAATTCCTGCGTTTCGTCGCTGCCCACCCCGATTGCTGCGAACGGCATCTGGCGATCGGCCATCTCACCGGGTCGGCGCTGGTGCTAAGCCGCGATGGCGAGCGCGCGCTGCTCACCCACCACCGCAAGCTCGACCGGTGGCTGCAACCGGGTGGGCATGCCGATGGCGACACCGACCTGGCCCGGGTGGCGCTGCGTGAGGCGGAGGAAGAGACCGGACTTCGCGGCTTGCGGGTCGCGCCGGCGATCTTCGATCTGGACCGACACTGGATTCCGGCCCGCGCCGCCGAGCCCGGCCACTGGCACTACGACATTCGCTTCCTGGTCCACGCCGGTAGCGATGAAACCTTCCAGGTCAGCACCGAATCGCACGCCCTGGCCTGGCGTCCACTGCACCCGGTGGCTGCCGATCCGGCCTATGACGAATCATTGCGGCGCATGGCCGGGAAGTGGCTGGCGCGGGTCACCGCGGCGCCCGGAGCGGAGCGATCGCGCAGCGGGTAGGTTGGACAATGGCGGCAGAGCCTGCCCCGGGCCGGGTCCGGGGCCGTGCCCATCCTGCGTTTGCGCAACCCCAAGGCGCGCGCCGAATAGCGCTAGAATTCGCGCCAAGAAATGTCCATGCACTACCCATTCATGGCGGTCATTCGACTCGATCTACCCGGCGGTCGGTTGGGTCGAAGCGGTTTCCGGGGTCACCCTGGTGCAGAAAATTTGTCAGGACCGCGCGGTTGTGGCGCCAGGGTAGAGCGGTTCCAGAATCAGCCAGCAGGCAATAGCATGCGATGATGGCAACGGGACCAAGGCCGGTCTGGGCGGGTCCGGGCCAAACTGGTAGCAACACGGAAGCGTGGCCGAGTGGTTTAAGGCAGCAGTCTTGAAAACTGCCGTGGGTTTACGCCCACCGTGAGTTCGAATCTCACCGCTTCCGCCAATCCCGCCGACGCTTGCGGCCCTCGTGGCGGCCTTCAAGCGGGGCGGTCGGGCAGGCCGGGCTTGATCTTTGCTGCCATCGCTGGGCATTATCAGGTTGGTGACTGGACGGGGAAGCGCACGATGATCAAGGTACTGATCGTGGACGATCACGCGATGATACGCAGCGCGTTCCGCAATATCCTGTCGGCGCACGCCGATTTCACCGTGGTTGGCGAGGCCGGCACCGGCGAGGACGGCGTGCGACTGGCGCGTGAATTGAATCCGGACGTGGTGCTGATGGATGTAAATCTGCCCGGCATCACCGGCCTCGAAGCCGCCTCCCGGATCCTGCAGTCGAGTCCGGCCAGCCGCCTGATCGCGGTCACCGCGCTGGAGGATTCGCCGTTCCCGCGCAAGTTCCTGCAGGTCGGCGCGGCCGGCTTCATCACCAAGGCCTGCCCAATGGAAGAACTGGTGGCCGCGATCCGCACCGTCGCCGCCGGTGGCAAACACATCAGCCAGCATGTGGCCCAGGCAATGGCGCTGGATGCGGTCAATGGCCGCGATGGATCTCCCTTCGATGTGCTCACCCGGCGCGAAACCGAAATCCTCATGGGCATCGCCCGTGGTGAGGATATGGCCGCAATCGGCCAGCGTCTGCATGTGTCGGCCAAGACCGTGGCCAGCCACAAATACAACGCCTATGCCAAGCTCGGGGTCGATGGCGATGTTGCCCTGGCGCGCCTGGCGCTGCTGCACGGGCTGGTCGAGGGCGATACCCGTGCGCAGTAGGCCAGTCGCAGCCGCGGCATGATCCTGTCCCTGGTCGGGGCGATCCTGATCGGACTCAGCCTGGGTCTGCTTGGCTCGGGCGGTTCAATCATCACCGTGCCGGTGCTGGTGTATCTGGTCGGGCAGCCCGAGAAAGTCGCCATCGCCGGTGCCCTGGTCATTGTCGGCGCGATCAGCCTGGTCGCGGCCCTGCCGTGGACGCTGAAGCGCCAGGTGGAATGGCGCAGCGTGCTGTGGTTTGGCGGCGCCGGCATGGTCGGCACCTGGTTCGGGTCGTGGCTGTCGCACTGGGTGCCGGGCGTGGTGCAATTGTTCCTGTTTGCCCTGGTCATGCTGGTTGCGGCCGCGCGCATGGCGCGCCCGCAGGCGCCCGCAGTGGAACCAGCGACGCGGCGGCGGCGCGGCCTGATCATGCTCGACGGCTTTGCGGTCGGTATCATGACCGGCCTGCTTGGGGTCGGTGGCGGGTTTCTGATCGTCCCGGCCCTGGTCCTGCTTGGTGGTTTACCGGTGCATCGCGCGGTTGGCACCAGTCTGTGGATCATCGCGATCAATGCGTTCACCGGTTTCGTCAAACACCTGTCGGTGCTGGAACAGCACGGCCAGCACCTGGACTGGCGCTTGATCGGCTTGTTCATCGCGCTCGGCGGCTGTGGCGCCATGATCGGCAACCGCCTTGCCGGGCGTATCCCGCAGGCCGGTCTGCGCCGGGTGTTCGCTGGCTTTCTGGTGTTGATGGGCGGGTTCATCGTCTGGCGTACCCTGCCAGAACTCTTGCACTCCGGCATTGGTGGAGGATAGACATGGCGGCTGCGGTCGAAATCGAAGCCTTTCTGCACGAAGACAGCGGCACCTGGAGCTACCTGTTGTTCGATCCGTTGCAAAGGCGCGCGGCGGTGATCGACCCGGTGCTGGATTTCGACCCGGACTGCGGTCGCGTCGGCACTGCTTCGGCGGTGCTCATTCTGGATCGGATCAGGCAGCGTGGACTTGCCCTCGACTGGCTGCTCGAGACCCACGTCCACGCCGATCACCTGAGTGCCGCACATTGGCTGCGTGGCCAGTGCCCGAGCGCCCGGATCGGTATCGGGCGCGGTGTCGCCAGCGTGCAGAAAACCTTCCGCGACCTGTTTCATCTGGGCGCCGACTTTTCGGTCGATGGATCGCAGTTCGATCATTGCTGGGACGATGGCGATAGTTTCACCCTGGGCGGGCAATCGGTGACCGTGCTTGCGACCCCGGGCCACACCAGTGACAGCGTCAGTTACCTGGTTGGCGATGCGGTGTTCGTCGGCGACACCCTGTTCCTGCCCGACAGCGGCACCGCGCGCTGCGATTTTCCCGGCGGCAGTGCCGAACAACTGTATGCCTCGATTCAGCGCCTGTTTGCCTTGCCCGCGGCGACCCGGGTATTGGTCTGCCACGACTACGGCGGGGCCGGGCGCGGGCCGGCGTTCCAGTCGAGCATCGGCGAACAGCGGCACGGCAACAGCCATGTCGGTGGCGGCCGTAATTTGGCCGATTACGTCGCTCTGCGCAGGGCCCGCGACGCTACCCTCAAGGTGCCCAAACTGATCCTGCCGGCGACCCAGGTCAATATCCGAGCCGGAGCCTTGCCCGAACCGGAGGCCAATGGCGTGCGTTATCTGAAACTGCCATTGGATGCGATCTGAGCTTGGCCATGCCGCTCCTTCCCCATCCCGCCGGAAGCAAGCCGCTGCTGCCGCCACGCTGGGCAGGGTTGCTGACTTCGGCCCTGCTGTCAGGGCTGATGTCAGCCACGGTCGCCATGGTCAGCACCATTCGCGGTTTCGGCTTTCCGCCGGACCTGATTGCGCGCTGGCTGCATGCCTGGAGTGTGTCCTGGCCGGTCGCTTTCGTGGTGCTGGCGCTGGTCGGGCCCCCGGTGCGGCGGCTGGTCGCGCAGCTGAGCCGGGTTGATTCTAAGCTAGAGTAGCCGTTCTGCAATTTCAGGCGGATCCGACCATGAGCGACATCATCGCCAATGCCCTGCACCCCGACCCGGGCACCATATGTTGCGGCCGCATGGATGCAATTGCGCTGGCCGCGGCCAAGGCCGCCGGGGTCAGTCGGGTGATCGATCTGTTGCCGGAAAACGAGCGTGCTGGATTCGATGAGGCGGCCGCCTGCGCAGCGCTGCAGCTCGACTACGCGTGGCTGCCGATCGCTGGCGCGGCCGATCTCAGCCGCGAAAATATTGCCGCCTTCGACCGTCTGCTGGCGGCAGTTCCGGCACCGCGGGTGTTGGTGCATTGCGCCAGTGGTAATCGGGTCGGCGCCCTGTATGCGCTGCGTGCGAGCTGGTTGCAGGGCAAGTCGCCGCTGCAGGCGCTGGCGCTGGGTCGTGCCCACGGCCTGACCAAGCTGGAGCCGGTGGTGGCGCAATTGCTGCAGGCCTGACCGTGGCGTTGATCGAATGCCGTGCCGGCTGGCACGCAACCCTGACCGATTGAACCGGAAACCTGGCGCATGTCCGCAACTGAAAAACTGCCGCTGGTGATCGCGCCCAGCATCCTCTCGGCCGATTTTGCGCGTCTGGGTGACGAGGTGCGGGCGGTGCTCGGCGCCGGCGCCGACTGGATCCATTTCGACGTGATGGACAACCATTACGTGCCCAATCTGAGTATGGGCCCGCTGGTCTGCGCGGCAATCCAGCCGCATGTCGGTGGGCACCTGATCGACGTGCACCTGATGGTCGAGCCGGTCGACGCGCTGGTGCCGCAATTCGCCCGGGCCGGGGCTGGCCTGATCTCGTTCCATCCGGAGGCGTCGCGGCATGTGCACCGCACGCTGGCCTTGATCCGTGAATCCGGCTGCCAGGCCGGGCTGGTGTTCAATCCCGGGACGCCGCTCGACTGGCTCGATCATCTGCTCGGCGGGATCGACCTGGTGCTGCTGATGTCGGTCAATCCCGGCTTTGGCGGCCAGACCTTCATCCCGGCCACCCTGGACAAGCTTGCCGCCGCGCGGCGGCGACTCGACGCGCACTTCGAACAGACCGGTCGGCGCATTCGGCTTGAGGTCGACGGCGGCGTCAAGGTGGACAACATCGGTGCGATCGTCGATGCCGGTGCCGACACCATCGTGGCCGGGTCGGCGGTGTTTGGCGCCGACGACTACCGCAGTGTCATCAAGGACCTGCGCGCGCGCGCGCGCGGGGCGTGAATGCGACCGCGAGTCGCCACTTTGTCCGTCCGCTGTCGTCCATCCTGTGGAGCGGATGCGCGACGCTGATCCGCCCTGCGCTCAACCGCCCCGGCTTGCCGTGCCGCGCTGGCTCAGCTGTATTTGGCCAGTAGCCGAATTTTCTCGGAAACCTTGCGGGTGCGATCGGCGGCATTGCGCGCCGAGTTCACTTCCTGTTCGAGATCGCCGGCCATCAGTTCGAAAAAGGCGCGCTCCAGCGCCTGCCGGGCGGCGGCGAGTTGCTGCGCGACCGCGTCGGTGGTCTGGTCGCTGGCGATCATGCGCAATACGCCACGCACCTGGCCCTCGACTCGGCTGAGGCGCAACACCACGCCGCGCTTGTGCTCCGGCACGGCATTTGCGATGGATTTAGAAGTGTCGGGGGCGCGGCGCTTGCGCTCGCTGACGACCAATTTTGCGGTTCTGCTGGCCATGGGAAACTCCAGGGATGGAAGAAACATTGAGCGATGCAGCCATCCGCAGGGTGACCGGCGCAGGCTGTGCGAAGGGATGGAAACCGATCGGCCGTGTTGTTTTGTGCCGGTCCGACATGCCGGTTGCAGACCCCGTGCTGATCACGGCGATCCGACACCAGTGCATGTTCGGGCTTATGGACCGCCCAAGCGTGATTAAAATTACAATGCCGCGCCCGGTGTGCCGGTAGGGGTATCCACTCGGGGCCGGTGTGCGGGGGTGGGAGCCTCGTGCAGACCGCGCCTTCGGCCGGGTCGGCGGTTGCATGCTGGTCCCGGTGGGGCCCGGCCGGCAGTTGAGCCAGCGGGCGGTCCGACGCTCTGGTCGCGGTGTCCGGGCGCTGTCTATGAACCCGTTGGCGATCCGACTGGCCGGTGCTGCTGATGTCGCCACTGCACCCAGGGTTTTCGGGCGCGGCTATTGACTCTCGACTCTCGACTCTCGACCCTCAACCCTCAACCCTCAACCCTCAACCCTCAACCCTCAACCCTCAACCCTCAACCCTCAACCCTCAACCCTCAACCCTCGACCCTCGACCCTCGCCTAACTGACGTACTGGTGGGCCAGATTGTTCAGGTGCAGGCGCTCGGCGTCGCGCAGGAACGGGGCAATCAGCATCATCACCTGGTGGATGCCACGGGTAAGGTCGTCGTTGCCTTTTTCGAGCATGCCGCTCTTGACCGCACTGAAGCTGAGCCAGAAGGTGGCGACCAGGGTGATGTTGTTGGCGGTGGCGATGATTTCGTCGCGGCTGGCGCGCATGACGCCGGCCTCGGTCAGCCCCTTGAGGATGTCCATCGCGTTCTGTTCGGCGCGCTTCATGATGCGCGAAAAGTGCATGCGCAGTTTGCGGTTGCGGCTGACCAGGTCGACCAGGTCGCGGTAAATGAAGCGGAACTCCCACATGATCTCGAAGGCCAGGTGCAGTTGCAGCCAGATGTCTTCGAGGGTGGGCAGGCGTTCGTCCGGCACCACCAACACCGTATCGATGCGCGCCTCGTAGCGTGCGAACAGGTTTTCGACGATGTCGTCTTTGTTGCGGAAGTGGTAATAAAGATTGCCCGGGCTGATCTCCAATTCGTCGGCGATGTGATTGGTAGTCACGTTGGGTTCGCCGCGCTCGTTGAACATGGCCAGGCTGACGTCGAGGATACGATCGCGCGTTTTCGATGCGCCGGCAGCGGCAGCGCCGGCTTTGGGCTTGGCGGCGGGGGGCGATGCGTTACGGTTGGCCATGGATTGCTCGGTCCGCCCTCGCCGGAATCCGGCTCGGGCTGCGGAAAGGATTGGGGACTTCGTGCTGGCGCCGACCGTTGTGGCTAGTCACGTCCAGAATGCGATCGGCGCACGATCGGCGAGCAATTTCAACCGGCAAGGCGTTGCACCAGGTCGATGTACTTTTGTCGGGCGCTATCGACTGTGGTTCCCTTCAACTTCGCCCAGGCCTCGAATTTGGCGACCCCGATGAAATCAAAAAAACCTGGTTTGTCGCCAGTCACGTCGCCGGTCGAGCCCTGCTTGTACAGGGCATACAACAAAAGCATGGTGTCGTTGTCCGGTTTGTCCTTCAGGTTGAGCGCGCGCTTGGCGGCGTCCTCGAATTGCTGCTTCAAATCGGTCTGGTTGCTTGCCGCCATGGTTTCCTCCGCTCGGTTGGATCAGCCGTCCACTGCCTGGGCGATCACCCGGCGACGGCTGCGTAAACGGCCCAGCCGGTCCGCTGCCCCGGCGCGATTGCCGCCCTGCGCTTGTAGCATGTCCCGCGCGCGCCGGTCAACGAACCGAGCGGCGTAGTGGCGTCCCGTCGGCACGGGTAGCGCAGCCAAGGTTGCTTGCCTTGGCCAGCTTCGCAACCACGCCACGCCAGTGCCGCCACACTTGCCGGTTGCCAAACTTCCGGGTTACGGGACTAGGCAGCGGTCGTCGCCTTGGTTATCTTAATCCGGTAGCGACCGCCGAGCGCGGTCGACGCCTCCGAATCGACCATGCCGGCAGCGGAGTTTTCCGGTGCCCTCGCGACACCGCCCAACCACGAGGGGAACGTCATGACCTATTTTGTGACCGGGGCCACCGGATTCATCGGCCGTCATCTGCTGCAGAATCTGCTCAAACGCCGCGGCCGGATCTATGTCCTGGTGCGCAAGAGCTCGCAGGCCAAACTGGCCGCACTGGTCGAGCGTCTGGGCGCCAGCAAAAGCGAAATCGTGCCGATCGTGGGCGATCTGACCAAGCCGCGCCTTGGGCTAAGTCCAGCCGCGGCCAAACAGCTGCAGGGCAAGGTCAAGCACTTTTTTCATCTGGCCGCGATCTACGACGTCAACGCCGGCGACGAGATCAACAACCAGGTCAATATCGAGGGCACCCGGCACGCGATCGCGCTGGCCGAGGCGATCAAGGCCGGCTGCTTCCATCACGTGAGTTCGATTGCGGCAGCGGGAAACTACAACGGCATCTTCAAGGAAGACATGTTCGAACAGGCCGAAGGCCTCGACCATCCTTACTTCCGCACCAAGCACGTGTCCGAAGGTCTGGTCCGCAAGGAGTGCCGGGTGGCCTACCGGATTTATCGTCCGGGCATCGTGATCGGCCATTCCAAAACCGGCGAAATCGACAAGATCGATGGCCCGTACTACTTTTTCACGGTGCTGAAGAAGATGCGCGAATGGTTGCCGGCGTGGGTTCCGACGGTCGGCATCGAAGGCTCGCGGATCAATCTGGTCCCGGTCGATTTCGTGGTCGACGCCATGGACCATATCGCCCACAAGCCCGGACTGGACGGCGGCTGCTTCCAGTTGGTCGACCCAGCGCCGCTGCGCGTCGGCGAGATGCTCAATGTATTCGCGCGCGCGGCGCACGCCCCGGAAATGACCATGCGCATCGACGCACGGGTGTTCAACGTGGTGCCTTCCTACGTGCGCACCGCGTTCGCCAACCTGCCACCGGTGAAGCGCTTTACCGGGCAGATGCTCAAGGACTTTGGCATTCCCAGGGACGCACTCAAATACGTCAATCAGCCGACCAAATACGACAATCGGGAAACCGAGCGCGCCCTGCGCGGCAGCAAGATCAAGGTGCCGGCGCTCGAAACCTATGCCTGGCGGCTATGGGATTTCTGGGAGCGCCACCTCGATCCGGAGCTGTTTATCGACCGTTCGCTGGAGGGCCGGGTCAAAGGCCGGGTGGTGATGATCACCGGCGGTTCGGCAGGCATCGGCAAGGCGACCGCGCTCAAGGTGGCCGCGGCCAAGGCGCGGGTGATCATCGTCGCCCGCGGCGAAGAGGAACTGGCCCGTGCGCGTGCCGAGGTCGAGAAAGAAGGCGGCATCTGTTTTGCCTACTCGGCCGACCTGACCGACGAAAAGAGCTGCACTGATCTGGTCAAGCGGGTGCTCGCCGAGCACGGCGCGGTCGACGTACTGGTCAACAACGCCGGACGCTCGATCCGGCGCAGCATCGCGCTCAGCTACGACCGCTTCCACGATTACGAGCGCACCATGCAGCTCAACTATTTCGGTTCGCTGCGATTGATCATGGGTCTGCTGCCAAAGATGACCGAGCGCCGCCGCGGGCATATCGTCAACATCAGTTCGATCGGCGTGCTCGCCAGTTCGCCGCGGTTTTCCGCCTATGTTGCGTCCAAGGCCGCGCTGGATGCGTTTTCGCGCTGTGCCCAGTCCGAATTCAGCGATTCCAACATCAGCTTCACCACGATCAACATGCCGTTGGTGCGCACCGAGATGATCGCACCGACCAAAATGTATGAAAGCGTGCCGACCTTGTCGCCGGACGAGGCCGCTGATCTGGTGGTCAAGGCGATCATCGAGCGGCCGTCGCGGGTGGCCACCCGCACTGGCCTGTTCGCTGCGGCGCTCAACACGTTGGCGCCGAAGGCTTACGAGGTGGTGATGAATACCGCGTTTACGCTGTTCCCCGATTCGGCTGCGGCCAAGGGTCAGAAGAGCAAGGACGAGGCGCCGTCGAGCGAACAGATCGCCTTCGCCAGCCTGATGCGCGGCGTGCATTGGTAGTTCGACGGTCGGCGCCGAAAATGGACACTCTGTAGGAGCGACGGAACGTCGCGACCGTGTGTCGATGGGACGGTCGCGACGTGCCGTCGCTCCCACATTCCGCCCCCACAGCCGGTTGCCGCGCTCCCTGTTGCTTCGCAACAAGCAAGTCGGCTAGAATGCCGGTCTGCTGATGCGGGGTGGAGCAGTCTGGCAGCTCGTCGGGCTCATAACCCGAAGGTCGTAGGTTCAAATCCTACCCCCGCTACCATCAGCCCAGGGATCAGGCCTCGGTTGAGGCTTTTTTCATTCCTGGCTGTTGGCGCCCTGGAGGGTCATGGCATCGCCGAGTGCGTGCCGGTGGCGATCCAGTGAGGCAGCACCGTGGTTTCCGCAGGGAACTTCGGTGGGATGTGTCGGGCCCGCCGGTTGGTTTGGTGTGGACATACGCGCCGGTTTGGTTTCCGGCGCGAATGAACGGGCCCGATGGGCCCTTTTTTTATGCCTGTGGTCTAGTGTTTCCGCGGCTTTTTGAATTTGTGAGTGGCACGTGAAGACCAGTCAACTGACCGAACTGCTGACGCCGGTAATCGCCGCCCTGGGGCTCGAATGCCTCGGGGTCGAATACGCGCAAGGCGTTCGTGGCAGCTTGCTCCGGGTTTATATCGACGCTCCCGGGCGGGCGGTGGCGATCGAGGACTGCGAGCGGGTCAGCCGCGAAATCAGTGCGGCCCTGGATGTCAATGATCCGATCAGCGAGCGCTATACGCTGGAGGTGTCTTCACCAGGCTTCGACCGGCCGCTGTTCAGCCTGGCGCAGTTCGGCCAGTTCCTGGGCGAGCGTGTCAAATTGGCGGTCAACCTGCCGGTGAATGGCCGGCGCCGGTTCCAGGGAACGATTGTGCGGGTCGAAGCGGATTCGGTGGTGATTGATCAAGACGGGGTCGAAGCGGTGATCGGCCACGACAATATCGACAAGGCGCGGTTGGCGCCCTTGTTCGAAACGGCCCAGCCCGGGCCGCGCTCGCCCTCGCGCGGCCGGCCGGCCGGCAAGTCCGGACGGTCCAGCCCGGGTGTCTAGAATTTCCATGTCGTACCGGTGCCAGCGTGCCGGTTCAGGAGTTTTTCAATGAGCAAAGAGCTGTTGCTGGTAGTCGATGCCGTCGCCAACGAGAAAGGCGTCGAGGAATCCGTCATTTTTGACGCGATGGAAGCCGCCCTGGCTTCCGCGGCGAAAAAAAATCGCTTTCCCGACCAGGACGTGGACATCCGCGTAGCGATCGACCGCGAGACCGGCGAATACCTGACCTTCCGGCGTTGGGAAGTGGTCGCCGACGACGTGGTCATGGAATCGCCCGAGCGGATGATCCGGATGATGGACGCGGTCGACGAAAAGGCCGATGCCGAAGTCGGCGAATTCCTCGAGGAGCCAATCGAAAACGCCGAATTCGGGCGCATTGCCGCGCAGGCTGCCAAGCAGGTGATCGTGCAGCGGGTGCGCGAAGCCGAACGGGCCCAGGTCGTCGAAGCCTATGGCGACCGGGTCGGTGACCTGGTCACCGGCATCGTCAAGCGGGTCGAGCGCGGCAGCATCTTTCTTGATCTCGGTGGCAACGCCGAGGGCTTCATTGCCCGCGACAAGGCGATCCCGCGCGAGAACATGCGCGCCGGCGACCGCTGTCGCGGCTATCTTTACGAGGTGCGTTCGGAAGTGCGCGGACCGCAGTTGTTTATTTCGCGTACCGCGCCCGAATTCATGATGGAACTGTTCAAACTCGAAGTGCCCGAGGTCGGCCAGGGCATGGTCACCATCATGGGCTGCGCGCGTGATCCAGGCGATCGCGCCAAAATTGCGGTGAAGGCCAACGACAGCCGAACCGATCCGATCGGCGCCTGCATCGGCATGCGCGGCTCGCGCGTGCAGGCGGTGTCCAACGAGCTCAACGGCGAACGGGTCGACATCATCTTGTGGAATGACAATCCGGCGCAGTTCGTGATCAACGCGATGGCGCCGGCCGAAGTGCAGTCGATCATCGTCGACGAAGAGAAGCACAGCATGGACGTGGCGGTGGCCGAGGACAAGCTGTCGCAGGCCATCGGCCGCGGCGGCCAGAACGTGCGCCTTGCCAGCAAGCTGTCCGGCTGGCAGTTGAACGTGATGACCCAGGGCCAGATCCAGCAGAAGAGCGAGGCCGAGCAGGATGCCGCGCGCGAGCTGTTTGTCGACAAGCTGGAAGTGGACAACGAAATCGCCTCGATCCTGGTGCAGGAAGGCTTTTCTTCGATCGAGGAAATTGCCTATGTACCGGAAAGCGAGCTGCTCGCGATCGACGAATTCGACGAGGCCATCGTCGAGGAACTGCGCTCGCGTGCCCGTGATGCGCTGCTGACGCAGATGCTGGCGGCCGAGGAAACCATCGAGGAAAACCGTCCGGCCGACGACTTGCTGGCGCTCGAAGGGATGGACGAAGTCACCGCCTTCGCCCTGGCCGAACGCGGCATTCGTACCCAGGAAGATCTGGCCGAATTGGCCGCCGACGAAATTACCGATATCGAAGCCATGACCCCGGAACGCGCCGCCGCGCTGATCCTCGCTGCCCGCGCACCCTGGTTCGTATAAACAACAGCATTGAACCAGGTTTTGCCCCACGTCACCTGAGAGGCACCGAATGTCAGAAGTTACCGTTAGTCAGCTAGCCCAGGCGCTTGGCATGACCGCGGATAAACTGCTCCAGCAGTTTGCCGAGGCGGGAATCGCCGTCAGCAAGCCGGAGCAGGCGGTATCCAGCGCCGAGAAGGTCAAGCTACTGGCATTCCTGCGCAGCCATCATGGCAAACAGGAAACCGTCGTGCCGGGTGCGGGAGCAATGGCCGCCCCGCGGCAGATTACGCTGCGCCGCAAGCAGGTGGCCGAGATCACCGTGTCCAGTGGCGCCGCCAAGGGCAAGACGGTAGCGGTCGAAGTCCGCCAGAAGCGGACCTATCTGAAACGCGCCGATGCCGAAGTGCCGGCCGCCAATGTCGACGCGCCGCAGGATGCCGAGCGCGAGCGCGCGCGCCAGTTGCTGGCCGAATCGCGGGCCAAGAATCAGGCGGAAGATCAGCGTCTGCGCGAGATCGAAAACAAGCGTCGGGCCGAGGATGCCGCGCGCA
>JBGSKT010000249.1:0-7127 GCA_041741075.1 Lysobacterales bacterium | reverse complement strand
GTGATGCGGGCGCCGTCGACCGGCGTGCGCAGCAGCGACTTGCGGATGGCCTCGCCTTTGGGACTGTAATACTCGCCGTCGCCGTCGCGCTCGAAATAGTAGACCGGGATGTTCCTGCCGTTCGCGCCCGAAGCCGCAATGTGTGCCGCGCGCAACATGCTGCAGCGTTACCCCGAAATGCTGCCAGCGCAGCAGTACGCGAGCAGTTACAACCCGACGCTGGGCCCAGCCGCGGGCCCGGCTTGGGTAGCCAGCGGCCACTTCGGCCTGGATCAGGGCATCGTGCTGATGATGATCGAAAACCATCGCAGCGGACTGCTCTGGCAGTTGATGCGCGAATGCCCGTATATCCGCCGCGGCCTGCACCGCGGCGGATTCCGCGGCGGCTGGCTGTGAGTCGGCGGATCGGCATGCGGGTCGGAATGTGCGGCGGCGGCTTGATCGCCGCCATCCGGCGCGGTGCATCGCCCAGCCGGCATCCAGGCCCGCCGGCCGCGTGGTTAATGGTTGCGCTGCGGCAACCTTGATCGCGGCCAAAGCGCATCGGCAGCGGTCGCATCGTGCCTGTGCCCAAGTGTTCGCCGACGTACAGACCATTGCCCAGCGGCGTATCAATCTTGGCCCCGCTCGAACCCGACCCGGAGGCACTATGCAACAGGTAACGCTGCAAACGACATCGCGCACGGAACTGCACACGGTTACCGACTGGAGCGCCGGTGCTTGGGCCGGCCTGATCGCCGGACTGGCGTTCTTGATGCTTGAAATGATCCTGGTCTGGATGGTGCAGGGCCAGAGTCCGTGGGGGCCACCGCACATGATGGCGGCGATGGTGCTGGGGGCCGAGGTGCTGCCACCGATGGGCACCTGGGCGCCGTTCGAGCTGAAGATCGTGATGACCGCGATGCTGATTCACTTGCCGGCATCCATCGCCTACGGTCTGATCGGCGCCTGGCTGGTCCGCCGCTTCGACTGGGTGGTCGCGCTGATGGTCGGTTCGATATACGGCCTGGTGATCTATGCCATTAACTTCTACCTGGTTGCGCCAATGATGTTTCCGTGGTTCGAAATGGGGCGCAACTGGATCGGTGCCTTCGGTCACCTGATGTTCGGCGCCATCTTCGCGCTCGCCTACATCGCGCTGCGCGGCGCACCGACGACGCGCCGATGAGCCGACAACACGAAACACCATGCTACGCCCATATCGGCGGCCACCGCATCGCTTATCGGCAACAGGGCGAGGGTAGCCCGGTAATTCTGATCCACGGCATCCCCACCAACAGCCTGATGTGGCGGGAAATCATGCCACGACTGGCAACACGACACCGCGTGATCGCGCCGGACCTGCTCAATTACGGCCAGTCCGACAAGCCGGCGCGCGCCGATGTCTCGATCAACGCCCAGAGCCGGATGATCGTCGGCCTGATGGATGCCTTGGGCGTGCGGCGCGCGGACGTGGTGGCGCACGACATCGGCGGCGGCGTCGCCCAGCTGATCGCGGTGAATTACCCGGAAAAGATCCGCAAGCTGGTTTTGCTGGACAGCGTCTGCTTCGACTCCTGGCCGATTCCGGAATTCGAGCCGCTGCAGTCACCCGGCGCCGAGGCCGCGATGAGCCTGGCCGCGTTCATTGAGATGCTGCGCAGTTTCATGCCCAGCGGCGTGCACAACAAGGCGGTGATGACCGACGCAGTGATCGACATGTTTCTCGCGCCCTGGTCGAGCGAGGACGGCAAGCGCGCGTTCTTCCGTAATCTGCGGCGCTTGAACAAGGAATACACCCAGGCCATAGCCGATGAGCTGGGCAACATTGCGCATCCCACCCTGGTGATTTGGGGCGACCATGATCCTTTCCAGAAGCCCGCATATGCCGACCGGCTGGCCGCCGCGATCCCCGGTGCCGAGCGGGTCTGGATCAAGGACACCGGCCATTGGCTGATCGAGGAAAAACCGGATGAAATCGGCGCACGCATCCAGCAGTTTCTGGGCTGATGCGTCGGCGCTGGCCGCCGCTTTGTTGCCACTGGCACATGCTTCGCACGGACGACGACGATGGCTGACGACTTCGCATCAAATGCAGTGCCCGACGTTCACGAGCGCGAGCGTCTGGACAATGTGCATCCGCCACGGTGGCAAAACCCGAAGCCAGCCGGCCGCTACCGCCTGCTGGTGATCGGCGGTGGCACCGCCGGTCTGGTCACCGCGCATGCGGCCGCGGCTCTGGGTGCGAAGGTCGCCCTGATTGAACGCTCACTGCTGGGTGGCGACTGCCTGAATGTCGGTTGCGTGCCCTCGAAGGCGATCATTCGTAGCGCACGTCTGTACGCCGAAATGCGCAATGCGGCGCAATATGGCGCGCAGTCACCGGCCGATCTCCGCGTAGATTTCGCCGCCGTGATGCGGCGTATGCGTGGCATTCGCGCCCGCATCAGCCGTGCCGATTCGGTCCGCCGGCTGGTCGCCGCTGGGGTCGACGTGTACTTCGGCCAGGCCCGCTTCATCGGCAGCGATAGCGTGAGCGTTGCCGGCACGACACTGCGCTTCCGCAAATCCGTCATCGCCACTGGATCGCGGCCGGATACGCCGGCGATCCCGGGGCTGGCCGAGGCTGGCTTCCTGACCAATGAGAGCGTCTTCGATCTGACCGAGCTGCCGCGCCGCCTGCTGGTCATCGGCGGCGGTCCGCTCGGTTGCGAGCTGGCGCAGGCGTTCTGCCGGCTGGGTGCGCACACCACAATCGCCCAGCACTGGCCGATGTTTTTGCCGCACGAAGAACGCGACGCCGCGCAACTGCTGTCGGACGCCTTTGCGCGCGACGGCATCGAGGTGCGGCTCAACACCCGGGCGGTCCGGGTGCGCGTGGAAAATGGCGAAAAGCAGGTGGACCTGGTCAGCGATGACTATCAAAGCACGGTCAGCGTCGACGCCATTCTCACCGGCACCGGCCGGGTACCGAACATCGAAGACCTGGGCCTGGATGTCGTCGGCGTGGACTGCGACCCCGAGCGCGGCGTGCACGTCGATGATTTTCTGCGCACCAGCAACCGGCGCATCTATGCCGCCGGCGATGTTTGCCTGGAGCACAAGTTCACTCACACCGCCGACGCCTCGGCGCGCATCGTGGTGCAGAACGCACTGTTCCCCGGACGCCAGCGCCTGAGCGCGCTGACCATTCCCTGGGTCACCTATACCGATCCGGCGATCGCCCATGTCGGCCTGTATGTGCGGCAGGCACGCGAGCAGGACATACCGGTGAAGACCTTTACCATCCCGATGCACGAAGTCGATCGCGCGATCACCGATGACGAAGAAGTGGGTTTCGTGAAGATCCACGTGCGCGAAGGCAGCGACCGCATCCTCGGCGCGACCATCGTTGCCCGCCACGCCGGCGACATGATCAACGAAGTCACCCTGGCCATGGTCGCCGGCATTGGCCTGCGCACCCTGGCCCGCGTCATCCACGCCTATCCGACCCAGGCCGACGCCATCAAGAAAGCGGCCGACGCCTACAACCGCACCCGACTGACCGCAACCGTGCGTTGGTGGCTGCGGCGCTGGTTGCGTTGGTGAACGAAGGGGTTGTACCGGCATCGGGCGTGGTTGCCGTTCCGATTCGACGGCAGCCACGCCCCGCGCCAAGCCGCGTCTACATTCAGCCCACCCACCGGGCCGTGGGTCGTCTCCACCGGTAAAGCGCCGGATCA
This sequence comes from Lysobacterales bacterium, assembly GCA_041741075.1. GTDB lineage: Bacteria > Pseudomonadota > Gammaproteobacteria > Xanthomonadales > Ahniellaceae > 0-14-3-00-62-12. The sequence continues at coordinate 3,426 of JBGSKT010000249.1, read as the reverse complement.
GGCGGTCACCGTTTTCCGTTTGGTGGCCGCGGTGGCGCTGCGGGTGATTTTGCGCGGCGGCGACTTTTTTGCCGTGGCTTTGACCGGTTTGCCGCGCACGGCTGGCAGCTTGGTGGATTTGCCTGGTGCATTTTTGCGCCGCGCAGCGGGTACCGGTTGGGGCCTTGCCGGCGCTTTTTTCGTCGCCGCGGCCGGGGTCGGTTTTTTGGTCGCGCTTGTAGGCGCTTGGGCCGCTGGGCTGCGGCGGCTTGCTGCCTGCTTGCGCGCCAGCGGCAACGCGGTCGGGGAGTCGATCTCGATACCGAACACGTCGGCCAGTTCGGCCGCGTCCAGCAGCTTGCTGCCGGCGGGCGCCTTGCGGGTCCTGGCCGGCAGTTCCGCGGCCTGGCTGACCAGATCATTGGCGTCCACCTGGCGCAGCGTGAACAGCAGTTCGGGTTGTGCGTCGAGGCGCGCGCCGACGCCGTAGAGCGCGGCGGCGACGTGTTTGCACATCGACGCCCAGTCCGGACAGGAGCATTTGAACTTGATCTCTTTGGGTGCCGGAAACAAGCCCGAGTTCGGCTGGCAAATATGCTCCATCAAGGCCTTCGAGAGTCGGCCCTGCAACAGTTCGACCAGCGAAGCGATCGAGCCGGTGCATTGCCCGGACAGTGCCTGCCAGTGCGCCGCCGGCACCGCGGCGATGCCGATTTCGATCCGGTACAGGCTGGAGCCCATGACCTGCGCGTGCACCTTGCCGGCCGCGATTTTCAGATCGATGACCGAACCGTTGCGCAGGTAGCTGCGGCCACGCGGCAGACGGTTGGCGTAGTCGCTGTAGGCCTCCAGGTTTTCGCACCAGGCCTTGCCCCAGAAGGTGGTGGCGATCGCCCGGCCGTCGATCTGCACTGGTTGCATCGTCTGCCCGGCCTTGCTCGCCTTGCTGACGGCTTTCCTGGCCTGCTCGCGCCGCGTGGCGACCGGCACATAGGGTTTCCAGTATCCGTAGCTCATGCGCTCATTCTCCGATCGAGTGGATGTCGAGTTTGACCAGGTCGAGCAGTTCCGCGTCGCTGATCGTGGTCAGATTGATTTCCGCGCCGCCTTCCAGCACGTCGCTGGCCAATTGTTGCTTGGCGCGGATCATGGCGTCGATGCGTTCTTCGACCGAACCGCGACAGACGAACTTGTGCGCCAACACGTTGCGGTGCTGGCCGATGCGCCAGGCACGGTCGGTCGCCTGGTTTTCCACCGCCGGGTTCCACCAGCGATCGAAGTGGACCACGTGCGAGGCGGCGGTCAGGTTCAGACCGGTACCGCCCGCCTTGAGCGAAAGCACGAAGAACGGGCATTGTTCCTCTTCCTGGAAGCGCTTGACCAGTTCGCGCCGCCGCCCGACCGGCGTGCCGCCATGCAGGACCAGGCCTTCGCGCCCGAAGATCGTGCCCAGAAAAGCCGCCAGCGGCGCGGTGGTCTCGCGGAACTGGGTAAACACCAGCAGCTTTTCCTGCTTGGCCGCGATGGTCTCCGCGATTTCCGCCAGCCGCGCGAACTTGCCGCTGTCGGACGGCTTCCAGGCGCCATCGCCGAGCCACTGCGAGGGATGGTTGCAGATCTGCTTGAAGCGCATCAGGAAGGCCAGCACCAGTCCCTTGCGCTCGATGCCCTCGGCGGTTTTCAATCGGGCGGTCAACTCTTCGACCGCGCTCTGGTACAGGGCGGCCTGGCTCGGGCGCAGGCTGCACCAGGCGGTCAGCTCGGTCTTGTCCGGCAAATCGTCGATGATGCGTTTGTCGCTCTTCAGACGGCGCAGAATGTAGGGATTGACCAGCGCGCGTAGCGGACCGTAATGCGCCATGTTTTTGGTGAAGCCGGCAAATGCCTTCTGCGAGCCGAGCAGGCCGGGATGGGTGAAATCGAAAATGGACCAGAGATCGGTGAGGCGGTTTTCCACCGGAGTGCCGGTCAGCGCGATACGCGCATCGGCCTTGAGTTGCTTGACCGCCCGGGTCTGCTTGGCGGCTGGATTCTTGAGCGCCTGCGCCTCGTCGGCCACCGCCAGTTGCCAGCGCATCGCCAGCAGATTCGGCAGGCGCATCAGCGTTCCGTAGCTGGTGATGACCAGATCGGTGCCGTCCAGCCGTTCGGCGTCGAGCGCGCGCAGTGCATCCTGCGGCAGCGCCGACGGGTGTGCGATCAGGCAGCGCAGACTGGGGGTGAAGCGCTCGGCTTCCTGTTGCCAGTTGGCGAGCAGCGAAGCCGGGGCGACCAGCAGACTGGGGCGGCTGCGCGGCAAAGTCAGCAGCAGCGCCAGCACCTGGATGGTCTTGCCGAGCCCCATGTCATCGGCCAGGCAGGCCCCCAAGCCCATCCGGGTGAGCAGGTGCAACCAGCGCACCCCGGCCTGTTGATAGGGACGCAAGTGCGCTTTCAGGGCCGGCCCCGCGCTGACCGCGGCAAGGCCCTCGGGCGAGCGCAAGTCCCGCAGCATCCCGGCCAACCATTCGCCGGCAACGATCTCCGACCAGTCCGGATCAGCGGGGATGGCGCCATCGATGCTGGCGCCGGCCAGCAGGCGCATGGCCTGGCCGAACGGTAGCCCTTCGGCCGCGGCCTCTTCGATACCCCGAAAACGGGCGATCAAACTGGCGAGCCGGTCGCGATCCAATTCGACCCACCGACCGCGGATCCAGTGCAGGCCGGCGTTCGCGGCCAGCAGCGACTGGATCTCGTCCGCGCTCAGCGGCTCGCCATCGAGGCTGACCTGCATGCGGAAGTCGAGCAGGGCATCCATGCCGAGCAACGCCGGATTCTTGCTGCCGACGCTGGCCGAAACCTTGGGCCGGGCCGGATGCTCCGCGCCCCAGTTCCTGGGCATGCGCACGATGATCCCCGCGGCCTGCAGCTGGGGCGTATCGCTGAGGAAGCGCGCCGCTTCCGCGACCCCCCAGCGCAGCGGATGGTAGATCTCGCCCGCGTCGACCATGGCCGCCAGCCAGGCGCAGCCCTCTGCCGCCTTTTGCACTGGCACCAGCAGGGACAAAAGCTGTGCCTTGCTTCGGCCGCCGGAGAATTCCGCCAGGGCTTGCGCAAGCGGCAGGTGCTGCGCCTTGCCGTGCGCCGACAGGCGCGAGGTATAGGTGGCGAGAAAAGCGAACGGGCATTCCTCGTCCTTGCGGTTTTCGGCGAGGTTGAAATGCACCCGCCCGACCAGGTTCCAGGCCGGGTTCCGGGACTTCAGAAAATCCAGCAGCGACCCGCCGCAAGCGGCCAGCTCCAACTGCACGGCCGCCTCGATCGCCGCCCACAGCGCGCGCAGGACTTCCGGCGCCAGGTACTCGCCACCGGTCATCGGCGGCGCATCGAGGCATAGTCTCGCAAGGGCCGGCGCATCCGGTGCGGCGCACCGCAACCGGCAGGTTGCGCGTCTTCATCTGCTCCGAG
>JBGSKT010000248.1:0-2704 GCA_041741075.1 Lysobacterales bacterium | reverse complement strand
CGGGCCAGTTGGCCTCGAAGCTGACGCGGCTGCCAGGAGCGCCGGCTGCATTCAAATCCAGGGTCATGGCGCCGATGGTGGTGTCGCGTCCGGCCGGGTAGCCGGGCGGGATCGGACAAGTGCGGCAGTAGCCGAGGCGGTTGACCAGCGGCGCCTGTACGCCGGGCGCCAGGTCATTGATCGAAGTCAGCGCCCAGCGCGGTTTGCCCTGGCCGTCGAAGTAGTAGAGCAGGGCGAACAGGCCGCCATCTTCCAGCGTGGCGCCGGGGATGCCGGCCAGGGTGTAGCCCCAGCCCTTGTCCTGCTCGCCGGCGTACCAGGAGCCGGTGCGGTCGTTGCCCGGGCGGATGGTGGCCGGCACGATTTCCTGCATGCACCACTGCTGGGTCGGGTCGCTGCCGAGGGTAAAGGTCATCACTGCCATATGCCCGCCAACACCCTGGGCCGCGGCGCAGGCCGGGGCGTTGCGCGGCTGGTTGAAGTCCAGCCGCAACTGGCCGTTGAAGCTCGGATCGACCTGTGAAACGCCATTGACGTAGACGAACCGTTGCAGGCTGTGTCCGTCCGGATCGGTCTGCGGCTGGAACAGGCCATCGACGAAGCGCCCGGCGGTCAGGAACCACTCGGCATTGCCGTTCTGGTCGAAGCTGAAGAAGATCGCCGCCCACAGGTCGGCCTCCGCGTTGGCCGGCCAGAACTCGATGCCGTGGCCGTCGCGCAACGGGTCGAAATAGACCCCGCCGAACGGCTTGGTGTCGTTCGGCACCGGGGCATCGGCGGTGCTCCAGCCGACCCCGTCCAGGAGCGCGCGGCCCAGACGCATGTCGTGCTGTGGAGCGGAGATACTCGGCCGCATCATCTCGCCCTGATTGGTGAACGAATCGAGGTGCGAAAGGCTGGAGCCGGGTTGCACCGGGCTGGGTGCGTTCAGGCGCACCAGGTTATTGGGAAAAGTATTGGTCGCGCGGTTGTTGAAAACCGATGTGCTTGCCGATTCACCGGTCCACAGCAGATTGATTACCGAGGTCATCGCGGAGCTGCGTTCGGCGTCACTGAGTTGGGCGAACGGCCGCAACTGGGTGTCGGACAACCAAGCGGTATTCGCCGAGTAGATGTCGTCGTAGCCGAGGAACTCGGCACCCGAGGGATCGCCGCTGTCCGGGTCGTCACCGACCTGGACGAAGCTCAGGAACCCGAGGCCGTGGGTGATCTCGTGCATGGCCACGGTGACGAAATCGGAGTCCTGGGTGCTGGTGCTGGAATCGAGCCCGTAATAAAACTTGCGCGCACCGAGCACGGTCGGGCCATCGACCTGGTTGTTGAAGGTGATGCGGATGTCGGTTTGTTCGCAGGGCCCGCCGTTCAACCGGCACAGCGTGGTGCCGGCCAGGCGCTGGGCGGCGGTGCCGGCGTACCAGGTGTAGTTGCGCGGCAGAAAGGCATTCTTGTTCGGGAACTGCAACGTCTGGCCGCCGTTTTCCACCACATCCGGCAAGTCGTCGTTACGGAACGCGAAGCGTGGCCCGGCCTGGGCCAGGGTGGCGCTAGTGGCTTCGCCACCGAGATCCTTCCAGCACGCCTGGATGGTGATCGGCACCGGGCTTTGCATCTGCGTCGCCAGTTGCGAAGCCGCGTTCAACATGGCGTTGCGGCGCTGCTGGCCACGGTTGCCGCTGTTGCCGCCGGCGCTGCCCATCGACGTGCCGTCGTTCCACTCGGCCACGCTGCAATCGGCGGGATTGGCGCCGGCGGCGCTGAAATCCACCGTGAAACTGGCCGCTGGCGGCGGGTTGCCGGAGCGGGTGGCGAGCAGGCTGCTCGCGGCATCGACGCCGCCGAAATTGATCGCCAGCAGGTACCAGCGTCCGGCGCGCAGCGGCTGGCCGCTGGTGCGAGTGATGACGAACCACTCGTCGTTGCCGCCGCTGATCGAGCGGTACTGGCCGAGCTCGTGGATATAGGCCGGATCGATCGGACGCTCGCCGTCGAAAGTATCGGGAAACGGCGAGCCGTAGCGCGCGTACAGATCGACATCGACCCCGGCGCTGCTGCTGTCCAGATCGATGCGCAGGAACTGGTCGTCGGCGCTTACGTCGACATAGTAGGAAGTGGTGAAGGCATTGCCCGGCAGGGTGAAACTGGCCGGCACGCCAGTGTCCAGCGCGATGCTGGGCGCGGCACGCAGGGCGAATGCCGCGCACAGCGACAGCAGCAGAACGGCGACGCGCGCGCTCATCGCTTGTGCTCCGGGTGGAGCTGACGCGATTTGGCAGCGTGCGTCTCGACATTGCACTGCGTCCTCAGGCTGCCGTCTGGCTGCACCGAGGCGGTCAGCACGGTCTGATTGGGGGCGCTGGCCGGGTCGGCGCCTAGCGGTTTGGCGCGGGCCTGGCTTTTGCCCAGGTCCAGCTTCTGAAAGGTCGGTTCGGCCGCTTGGGCGCCAGCCAGGGCCAGCACCGACAAGGCGATGACCGCGCTAATTGACAAGAGTTTCATTGACTTGGGTTTGCTCTTTTTTGGTTGAGGGGCGGCCGGGCATTCTACGGGTTTGGCAGTGGCCGTGCATGTGCGCCGGCAAGCCGGGGTTCAGCTCGCAAGGTGGCCCGCGGGCGTGGCCAGACCTGGACAGGCGCGCCGGGCGTTGCCCAGCAGCAACGGCTGGCGCAGGGCATCCTGCAGGTACTGGTGGGCATCGCGGATCGCC
>JBGSKT010000247.1:0-4874 GCA_041741075.1 Lysobacterales bacterium | reverse complement strand
CCCGCCAATCCGCCAACCGCAGCATCCACACCACCGACCCGCACCGTTCCCGCTTCATCATCCACTCCGTCCGTAGCAACCAGCGCCCATCAAACCTCAACGCGGTGCAACCGAATAGATGGGCTGTGGCGGACGCTTACTCAGCCATGGCTACAACGGCAATGGCCACCAAGCCTCGATCGGCTAGGCAGGATGGCTCGGCCCGCCGTTGTTCGTGGCCGCGATACACTGCCGGCATGGCCAGTTTTACCCTGCACCGTGGCAGCGCACCGCTGCTGATCAGCCTGCCGCACAACGGTACCGAGTTGCCGGCGGCGCTGCGGCCGCGGCTGACCGCGGTCGGGTGCCGCGTCGCCGATACCGATTGGCACCTGGACCGGCTCTATGATTTTGCCGAGACGCTGCACGCATCGGTGCTGATTCCGCGCTATTCGCGTTATCTGATCGACCTCAATCGTCCGCCCGACGGCGCGCCGCTGTACCCGGGCCAGACCGAAACCGGCCTGGTGCCGACGCGCAGTTTTGCCGGCAAACCGATCTATCGAAACGGATGCGCGCCGGATGCCGACGAGACCGCCGCGCGGCGTGATCGGTTCTGGTGGCCCTACCACCAGGCGCTGGCGGTCGAGCTCGAGCGTTTGCGGCGGCAACATGGGCAGGTGCTGCTGTGGGAGGGGCACTCGATCCGCTCCGAACTACCGCTGCTGTTCGACGGCCGTCTGCCCGATCTCAATCTGGGTACCGCCGCCGGCGCCAGTTGCGGGGCGGCCTTGCAGGCCGGAATCGAAGCGACGCTGCACGCGCAGTCGCGCTACAGCTTGGCCGTGAATGGCCGTTTCAAGGGTGGCTACATCACCCGCCACTACGGCCGTCCCGAGCAGGGCGTACACGCCGTGCAGATGGAAATCGCCCAGTGCAATTACCAAGACGAGGATCGCTTCGAGTTTCTGCCCGAACGCGCCCGGCCATTGCAGCAACTGCTCGCCGAGCTGCTGCAACAGGCGATCGCTTTGCTGTGAAGGGGAAGGTGAAGTGGGCAGTGGGGAAGCAAAATCGGCGTCGTCCCGGCGAACGCCGGGACCCAATGTCGAACCCTGCGGACAAGGTCTCCACTGGGCCCCGGCCTGCGCCGGGGCGACGCTCAGTCGTCCGAGTCGCGCAGATCTTTCAGCGGACTATTCTGGCTGGAGAACCAGGCGGCGAGGTTGGCGATGTCCTGGTCGGTGAGATTGGCGGCCTGGCCGTTCATCACCACGTTGACGCGGGCGCCGGAGCGGTAATCCTGTAGTACCTTGACGAGGTAATCCACGTACTGGCCGCCGATCATCGGGGTGTTGGCGTCGATCGGACGGCTGCCGTCCGGACCGTGGCAGGCGGCGCATACCGCCGAGGCTTGCTGGCCGGCGCCGCTGTCCGCGGTGACTGCCTGGCCGTTTCCGGCGGCGAGCAGGGTGGCGCAGGCGAGGGTGAAGTGAATGATGCGCATGACGGGTCCTCGCTTACTTGACGCTGGAAAGGTAGGCGGCGATATCGGCGATGTCCTGCTCGCTCAGGCTCTGCGCCTGCGCGGCCATGGTCGGGTGTTTGCGGTCGCCGATTTTGTAGGCGCTAAGCGCGTTGACCAGATAGGTCTCGCTCTGTCCACCGATCTTTGGCACCGAATAGTTCGGGTAGGCATTCTTGTAGCCGGCAACGCCGTGGCAGCCAGTGCAGGTATAGGTCAGCTTTTCGCCTTGTTCCGCATTGCCCGCGGCGTGGCCGTCGGTGGCTGCGGTGAGCGCGGCAAGAGCGAGTAGGGGCAGCAGGGCAGGGCGCATGTGATGGGTTTCCTCAAAAAAACAGGACCCGCGCACGGGTCCGGGACAAAAACAGTCGCGAAGTATACCCAGCCCTGCAACCGCTGAACACCTCTTCCATTGTGGGCCTTCCATTGTGGGAGCGACGGCACGTCGCGATCGTCGCTTCGATAGCCCAGTCGCGACGTGCCGTCGCTCCCACAAATGTCGCTCCCACTACTGTCGCCGATACGAAATTTCCCAGCTGACCACGACTTCCGGCCCATGGCTGCGCAGTGGTGTTCTATTAAAGTAACACACACAGCGACAGACCGATTCGGATCAAGACTATAAAAACATGAAAAATCAAATGCATGTGCGACTTTATTCATCCATGTTCTTGCTTGCGTCTCTGTTGCTGTCCGGCTGCGGGGCGGGCACGGGCAAGGACGGCAAGGCGGATCAGGCTGGTGAAGCCGACCCATCGATACCGGTGGAGGTAGCCACGGCCACGCGCCAGACGGTAACCGCGAGCTTCACCGGAACCGCCGGATTGGAGCCCGAGAACCAGGCCCAGGTCGTGGCCAAGGCGAGCGGGGTGTTGCTGAAGTTGCTGGTCGAGGAGGGCGATCGGGTGCGCGCCGGACAATTGCTGGCGCGGCTCGACGACGAGCGTCAGCGCCTGGAACTGGCCCGCGCTGAGGCCGACCTCAAGCGCCTGGAAAACGAGCGCAAGCGCTCCGATGATCTGTACGCTCGCAAGCTGGTCAGTGGCGAGGCGCACGACCGTGCGCGCTTCGATCTGGACACGCAGAAGGCGATCGCCGATCTGGCCCGGCTCGATCTCGATTACACCCGGGTCGTCGCGCCGATCGACGGCGTAATCAGCGAACGCATGGTCAAGGCTGGCAATCTGATCCAGTTGCAGCAGGTGCTGTTCCGCATCGACGATTTCGATCCATTGTTGGCGGTGTTGAATGTGCCCGAGCGTGAGTTGTCCACCATCCACCCCGGTCAGCCGGTGCGCATGCAGGTCGACGCCTTGCCCGGCCAGGAGTTCAGCGGAAGCGTGGCCCGGGTCAGCCCGGTGGTCGAAGCCGGTACTGGCACTTTTCGCGCCACCGCCGAATTCCGTGACCCGGCCGCTCGGCTCAAGTCGGGCATGTTCGGCCGCGTCAGCGTGATTTACGACCAGCGTGAAGATGCCCTGGTGGTGCCGCGCGAGGCGCTGTTGGAAGCCGATGGCACGGCGGCGGTGTACCTACTCGATCGCAATCCGCCCAAGCCGGATGCGAAAGCCGGGGCGGAAAAAGCCAAGGTAGCCGATGGCTGGTTTGCGCGCTGGTTCGGTAAAACCAAATCCGATCGACCCAAAACCGTGGAAAAGCCCACGCCGGCCTGGTACGCCCGCCGGGTCGAAGTGAAGCTCGGTTATCTGAGCGGTGGCGACGCCGAAATCCTCGCGGGTCTGAAGGATGGCGACCGGGTGGTCACGGTCGGCAAGAACGCGCTGCGCGACGGCGTGCGCCTGCAGATGGTGGGTGAGGACCGGCCATGAGCATGATCGAACTCGCGACCCGGCGCCCGGTCAGCATCGGCATGGCCATGCTCACCCTGGTGCTGTTCGGCCTGATCGGGCTCGGCAACCTCAAGGTGAACCTGTTGCCGGATCTGTCCTATCCGACCCTGACCGTGCGCACCGAATACCTTGGCGCGGCCCCGGCCGAGATCGAGAACCTGATCAGCGAGCCGGTCGAGGAGGCCCTCGGCGTGGTCAAGAACGTGCGGCGGATCGAGTCGGTGTCACGCGCCGGGCAATCCGACGTGACCCTGGAGTTCGTCTGGGGCACGCGCATGGACATGGCCGCGCTGGAAGTGCGCGAGAAACTCGAAGTGCTGAATCTGCCGCTCGAAGCGCGGCGCCCGCAGTTGCTGCGCTTCGATCCTTCGACCCAGCCGATCCTGCGGCTGGCGCTGAGTGGCGGTAGCGACGCGGTGGCCTTCAACGAGGCCGAACTGAAGTCGCTCCGGCGCTTCGCCGACGAAGACCTGAAGCGGCGCGTGGAGCCGGTCGCCGGGGTGGCCGCAGTCAAGATCGGCGGCGGCCTCGAAGACGAGGTCCAGGTCGAGATCGACCAGCAGAAACTCAAGCAGCTTGGTCTGGGCGTCGGCGACGTGATCGACCGGCTGAAGGCGGAAAACGTCAATGTCTCCAGCGGTCGGCTGAACGAAGGTAGCCAGCGTTTTCTGGTGCGCACCATCAACCAGTTCGCCAGCGTCGACGAGATCGGCAATATGCTGCTCAGCCCGCACGGCGATATCAGCCTCAAGCTCAGCGACGTGGCGACGGTGCGCCAGAGTTATCGCGAGCGCGAGGCGGTAATTCGTGTCGACGGCCGCGAGGCGGTCGAGATCGCGGTCTACAAGGAGGGCGACGCCAATACCGTCAAGGTCGCCGAAGCCGCCAAAAAGGTGCTGGATGGACTGGTCGAGAGCAAGGCACTGCCGGCTGGGGCCAGGCTGGCCACCATCGACGACCAGAGTCGCTTCATTCGCGGCGCGCTGGATGAAGTGCGCAACGCGGCCCTGCTCGGCGGACTGCTGGCCATCCTGGTGATCTATTTGTTTCTTCAGGATGCCCGCGCCACCTTCGTGATCGGCCTGTCGCTGCCGGTGTCGATCGTGACCACGTTCTTTTTCATGGACCAGTTCGGACTCAGCCTGAACATCATGTCGCTGGGCGGCCTGGCGCTGGCCACCGGCATGGTGGTCGATGCCGCGATCGTGGTGCTGGAAAGCATCGCCAAGCGTCGCGACCAGGGCGACAGTGTGCTGGACGCCACCCTCAAGGGGGCGAGCAGCGTAGCGATGGCGGTAACCGCCTCGGTGCTGACTTCGGTGGCGGTATTCCTGCCGCTGGTATTCGTCTCGGGCGTGGCCGGGCAGTTGTTCCGTGATCAGGCGCTGACCGTGACCATCGCCCTGCTGGTCTCGCTGGTGGTGTCTTTGACCCTGATTCCGATGCTGGCTTCGATCGAAACCGCACCGCTCGCCACGCTGGCCGCGGTCGAAGCGCCGGTTGCGCCGCTGGTCGCGCGC
>JBGSKT010000246.1:0-2437 GCA_041741075.1 Lysobacterales bacterium | reverse complement strand
GCGTCCGGCCTGCGCACCGGTGGCGATGCGGTAGGTGATCGAGCCCATCCGCAGCGCGTCCATGCCGTCGTCACTGCCAGCGCAGTCGGTCAGGAAGGCGGACTCGTCTTCGCCTTCGAGCCAGCCTTTGCGCACCAGATGCCGGCACACGCGGCGCGCGATGATGTCCGCCAGCTGTGTCAACTGAGCGGAGGTCGGGGCGCGGGTGCGATGCAGGCGTGGTTTGCGCTGCGGTTGCTGCACTTTTTCCTCGTACACGCCGTCGAGCCAGAGCATGTGGAAGTGGAGCCGGTGCACACCGCGCCGAGATCGAGATTTTACGCCGCAGCGGCGGTATGGTGGGCAGCCTTGCGGCGCTGAATGCGGAAGGTGTCGCTTGGCGCGGACGACTACGTACTCGGTCAGTGTGCCACATTCGTGATGGTGGTTGGCGCGGACGAATGCGGTGGAAGGGGATGGCTGGAACTGCGGACAGTCCTTCCTTCTTGCGCTGACCTCGTCCTGGTCTCGGACACCCCTCGGATGAGCGGACGAGGGGTCATCTTGACCGCAGAGTAACCGCAAGGTGGGGGCTTCCTCCGCGTAGCGGCTTCGTCCAACAAACGGTTCAGATCGTGGCTGCGCACGATCTAACCTTGTTCGTTAGGCCGCCAAGGTGCATTTTCGTGATCATGCAAGAATCATTTCCATGTCCGTCTGAATTTAACCACTTGCTACAGGAGTAGATAACTATGCTGCGCTTTCTCACTGGGCTTGCACTTGCATCGTCGCTCCTCGGTACGCCAGCGATTTCGGCCGAACGGGCCGCCGGGGCATCCAAGCACTCGCTGTTCGTTTGGGCGGGCGACCGGGACAAGAAGGGCAACGACTTCTTGTTGGTGATCGACGCCGATCCGCGCTCACCGAATTTCGGACGAATGATTACGTCGCTGGAAACCGATCAGAAAACGGTGCGGCCGCATCACACCGAGTACACCATGCCGGCCAGTGGCATGCTGTTTGCCAATGACCACGATGCCGGGCGCAGCTTCATCCTGGATGTGCGCGATCCGTTGCATCCCAAGGTCGCTACCTCCTTCAACGAGATGGGCGGCTTCGCGCACCCGCACTCCTACGAGCGCCTGCCCAACGGCCACGTGCTGGCCAGCTTTCAGCACGACCACGAGACCATGCATTCAGGATCGCGGGGCAAGAGCGGCGGCCTGGTGGAGATCGACGACCGCGGCAATGTCGTACGCGCGGTGAGCAACGCCGATCCGGCCTTCGCCGACAACCTTTTGATGCCCTACAGCTTGGCGGTGCTGCCGGAGATAGACCGAGTGGTATCCACCAACTCGTCCATGCACGACGACGACTTGCTCAGCGGAACCACCTACCAGGTGTGGCGCCTGTCCGATCTGAAGCTGCTCAAGACCGCCTATTTCGACCCGGGCGTACAGGGGTATGCGCATATCAGCCCCGAAGAGCCGCGGGTCGGTCCGGACGGGTCGGTCTTCGTACAATCGCTGGGGTGCGGCGTCCAGCGCATCACCGATATCGCCACAGAAACGCCGAAAGCAAAGCTCGTACATACCTTTCCCGGCAACTGGTGCGGCGTGCCGGTCATCGTCGGGCACTACTTCATCCAGAGCGTGCCGGCGGTGCATGGCTTCATCGCGCTCGACTTGTCCGACCCCGCGCATCCTGTCGAGGTTTCGCGCCTGAAGATCAGCGACGACTACAACCCGCACTGGACCGCCTGGGATCCATTGACGAAGCGCATAGTGATCACGCCCAAGCCCATGGGCAGCGACGCCAGCGATCGCATGTATCTGCTGAAGATCGATCCGGACACCGGCGCCCTCAGCGTGGACAAGGATTTCCGCGACACCGACGGCAAGGTCGGCTTCAGCTTTGCCTCGCGCGCCTGGCCGCATGGCTGGTCTGGCCCAGGCCTGCCTCATGGCGCCGTGTTTTCGCGCTGATGCCCGTTGCATCAGCGGTCCGCCAGCATTGTATTTCTAGCTTAGCAATGGAGCGGCCTAAAAGACGGGACGGGGACACCCGCTTTTCCGGACGAGGCCGAAACGCGGCTGGGCCAGCGGCGGTTTTGGCGTCGCTGCAGGTGTTTGACATCCACAGTGATTTGGCGCATAAGGGTCAATGATATAGACCCTATTGACGTTTAGGGCTATTTGATGAGACCTATCCAATGCGCTCGACCGCCCCCGACATGCTCCCGCCCAAGCTGCGACGCAAGCTGGCCAAACTTGGCGAGGACATCCGCAATGCGCGCCGCAAGCGCGGCCTGACCGCGGCGATGATGATCGAGCGGGTCGGCGTCGCCAAGGGCACCTACCTCAAGGTCGAAAAGGGCGACCCCAGCGTCTCGATGGGTGTCTACGCCATGAGCCTGTTTGTGCTCGGCTTCGCCGACGCGTTCGCCGATGTCGCCGAT
>JBGSKT010000245.1:0-5507 GCA_041741075.1 Lysobacterales bacterium | reverse complement strand
GGGTCAGCCAGGCATTCGCGCACAGCGCACTGCATCTGCGCGCCGCGGATTTTTTTGCCGAGGCGGAATTGCGCCGCCATTTGCAGACCGCTCGTCCAGCGGGAAGCGAAGGCTTTGCCCTTGCCGCCCTGGCCGATCTGCCGGCGTTCGCCCGCCCTGCCCTGCTGCTGCACTGGCTGGCCAGCACCGGCGTGCCGCTGCCACCGCCCAAGGCATTGGCCGAAATCCTCCACCAGCTCGACCACGCCGGTGCCAGGCGCAGCCTGGAAATCCGTTGGGGAGGCACCCAGGTGCGACGTTATCGCGAGCACCTGTACGCGCTATCCACACCCGCGCCGGCCATGCCGATCGACTGCCCATGGAACAGCGCGCAGCCGCTGCGACTGGGCGATGGCCGTTGCCTGCGGATCACCGGCAACGCGCCGCCAAAGCAATTCCTGATTCGCTCCAGCGCCGGCCGCGACCGTCTGCGCATCGCCGACCAGCGACCGCAGCGCCAGCCCCGGCAACTGTTTCAGGAGCACGCCATCCCGCCCTGGCAGCGCCAGCGCGCGCTGTATTTGTATGACGACGCAGACGCCGCCATTGTGCGACCGGGTACTGCGGGCACTGGCCATTCGGCCGATACCCGGCGAACATTGGCCCCGCCTCCGGACGTGATCGGGCCGCGACTGCTGGCGGTGTTGCCCTGGTTCCAGCACCCCGAATTGCAGCGCTGGCTACGCGCGCACGCCGCCCAGATCCGCATCGACGCGGCGCCAACGGTTGCGGACCGATAAGGCACCGCTGGCGGTGATTGCCCGGAAACCAGGCAACCCACCCCTGGCCACAGCGGGCCTCGCCACAGCAGGTCTCGCCACAGCAGGCCTGGCCACTGGATATCGGCCATTGGCGATTGGCGCGTATGGTTGGCCGGTGAGATCCGGCCGAGCGCCGGGGCATTTGTGCCGCCAGGGTGGCACTGCTATAAAGCGCATTGGCCGGTCGGCAGCATTTGACCCGCCCATAACCATCCCGCGCTTTCGCTGCCAAGACCTGGCGGCACGGTGCATTATTTGAATTGTGGAGAACGCCATGCGCAGCGACACCGTTCGTACCCGGGCTCTGGCGGCGGCTATTTCCCTCAGCCTGTTCGGCGCCTTGCCGGTTGCCACGATGGCGGCCACCACGCGTTCGGAAGCAGCCATCGCGCAAACCGAGAGCTACATCGTCCGCTTTGCCGAGCCTGGGTTGCTGGAACAGATCCGCGCCAACGCGGCACCCAGTGCGTTGCTGGAGTCGACCCGGCCCGATCTGAAGAGCCCGCTGGCGGTTGATCTCAGCCAGCAGATCCAGCAGGCGCAGGACCAGCACCTGGCCGCCATCAGCGCCCGGCTGGCGCGCGCCACCCCGGCCACCCATCGCTTTCAGGTAACACAGAGCGGTGCCGCCATGCATCTGACCGAAACCGAGGCCGAAGCAGTCCGTGGCCTGGCCGGCGTGGCCAGCGTGCGCAAAGCCGGAGTCGAACATCTGGGTACCTTTGCCGGCCCGCCGTTCATCGGTGCCCCGGTTGTCTGGGGCAATCCGCCGGCGATTCCCGGCACCCGTGGCGAGGGCATGGTGCTCGGCGGCATCGATGGCGGCACCAACTTCGGCCACCCGTCATTTGCCGATGACGCGAGCTGCGGTTTTGGCCCGGGCAACCCGAAACAGATCAGTGCGGTCGATTGCAGCGCCACCGATGGCGGTGGCGCCTGCGTCGGGCCCAACCCGGAAGACATTTCTACCGGCCACGGTGTGCATACTGCTTCTACCGCAGCGGGCAACCGGCTGACCGCGGCAAGCGTGCCGACTCCGCCGATCCCGGCCGGTTTCAGCGAGATGTCCGGCGTCGCCCCCTGCGCCGCGGTGCGCACCTACAAGGGCTGCCAGACCAACACCTGCGCTGGCGCCGACCTGCTCGCCTCGATCAACAACGCCATTGTCGATGGCGTCGATGTAATCAACTACTCGATCTCCGGTGGCAACAGCCCGTGGCAGGATCTGGACCGCAGCTTTCTGGATGCGGTCGGTGCCGGCATCGTGGTCGCGGCTTCGGCCGGCAATACCAGCGCCACCATTGTGGACCCGGTCGGCCAGGTCAACCACAACGGCCCCTGGATCATGACCGTCGCGGCTTCGTCGCATGACTTCAACTTCGTGGTACCCGGGGATATGGATGCGGTCGGCCCCGGGGCGCCCCCCGCGAATACCCAGAACATCGCCCTGACCAAGGGCAGTGGCACTCCGGTCGGCACTCCGCTGAGTTCGGTCGTATTGCGCCAGGATACGGCCAACCCCACCGGCTGTACCGCGACCGGCGGATTCGCAGCCGGTGCTTTCAACAATGTGATCGCCCTGATCCCACGTGGTGGTTGCACCTTCGAGGAGAAGATCAATAACGCACAGGCTGCCGGTGCAGTCATGGCGATCATCTCCAATAACGCTGCCGGCGTCATTACCATGACCACCAACGCCGCCACGCTGCCGGCCTACAGCATCACCCAGGCCGATGGCGACGCCCTGCGCGCGTACATGGCCACCAGTGCCCCAATCGAGATCACCGTCGATTTCGCGCCGCCGCTCACCCAGGGCGATACGCTCGCCAATTTCAGCCTGCGTGGCCCGGATGCCTTGACCACGATCACCAAGCCCGACATCACCGGGCCCGGCATCGGGATCCTCGCCGCCGCCGGTGCCGCGCAGAGCGAATACACGATCATGAGCGGCACCTCGATGTCCTCGCCGCATCTGGCCGGTTCGGCTCTGTTGGTGCGGGCACTGCAACCCACCTGGTCGCCAAGCGAAGTTGTCTCGGCATTGATGCTGACTGCGAAGACCAGTGGCTTCAAGGACAATGCGGTCAGCGCCTGGGATCCGGATGATGTCGGCTCCGGCCGCGTGCGGGTTGATCTGGCACCGATCGCCGGTTTCGTGCTGGACGAGACCTTCGCCAATTTCCTGGCCGCCAACCCGGGCACCGGCGGCGACCCGAAGACACTCAACATCGCCAGCATGCGCAATATGAATTGCGTCGGAAGTTGCCAGTGGAACCGCACGCTACGCAATGCCAAATCGGCTAATACGTCCTGGAACGTCGTAGTCAACAACCTCCCGGGACTGACGGTTACGGTAAACCCGACCAGTTTCTCATTTACCAGACCGGCGGGAAATCCAGATGTAATGTTCGCCGATGGCATGGAAGATCTGACGGTATTTGCTTCCAATCAATCGCTCACCATTACGGCGACCCCGGCAGAAACGATCAGCACGCCGCGTTTCGTGCGCATCGACTTTGTCGAGGCCGGCAACCGGGCCCCGACCGCGCACATGTACGTGGCGGTGCAGGGTCAGCAGTAACTACCGGGCACCACCGCCGGCACCCGGTTCGCCGGGGCCGGCAGCAAGACGAGGATGACCGCTGCGGCGGTCATTCTTGTTTCCGGCGGCGGGCGTTGGCCGCGAAATACGGCGGGTGGGTCGGCCGCGACAGGTAGCGGCCGGCGCCGCGTTCGGCGCGCAGGTCGCCATCGACCCAGACCAGCTTGCCATTGGCGATGGTGTGGGTGGCGACGCCGCTCACGGTCATGCCTTCGAACACGTTGAAATCGACGTTCTGGTGGTGCGTGGTCGCGGAGATGGTGCGGCAGGCAGCGCCGTCCCAGACCACCAGGTCGGCG
Organism: Lysobacterales bacterium; assembly: GCA_041741075.1. GTDB lineage: Bacteria > Pseudomonadota > Gammaproteobacteria > Xanthomonadales > Ahniellaceae > 0-14-3-00-62-12. Next base: position 1,806 of record JBGSKT010000245.1, on the reverse strand, counting down.
TCGGCGCCGACCCGCAGCGAGCCCTTGCGCGGATACAGATTGAAGATCTGCGCGGCATTGCTGGAGGTAATGCGCACGAATTCGCTGGGCGTGAGCCGGCCACTGGCCACGCCGTGGTGCCAGAGCACCGACAGACGATCCTCGATCCCGCCGCAACCGTTCGGGATCTTGGTGAAGTCGTCACGGCCGGCGGCTTTCTGCGGCGCGCAAAAGCAGCAGTGATCGGTGGCGGTGGTGTGCAGGTCGCCCGATTGCAGGCCCCGCCACAGCGCCGCCTGGTGCTCGGCGCTGCGAAACGGCGGGCTCATGACATGCGCGGCGGCGCGGGTGAAGTCGGGGTCGGCATAGACCGAATCATCGATCAACAAGTGCCCGGCCAGGGCCTCGCCAAACACCCGTTGGCCTTCGGCGCGGGCGCGGGCGATCGCCTGCAGGGCCGGGATGCAGGAGACATGCACGACATAGATCGGCGTGCCCAGTACCTCGGCAATACGGATCGCGCGGTTGGCCGCCTCGCCTTCGACCGCCGGCGGTCGCGAGCGCGGATGGCCGGCCGGACCGGTAATACCCTGGGCCAGCAACTGCTGTTGCAGACGGAACACCAGCTCGCCGTTTTCGGCGTGCACGGTCGGCAGCGCGCCCAGCTCCAGGCAGCGGGTGAAGCTGTTCACCAAGGCCTCGTCGTCGCACATGATTGCGTTCTTGTAGGCCATGAAGTGCTTGAAGCTGGCCACACCGTGTTCGCGGGCGAGCACGCCCATGTCGTGATGCACACTGTCGTCCCACCAGGTCACCGCGACGTGGAAGGCATAATCGGCCGCCGCCTTTTCCGCCCAGCCGCGCCAGGTGTGGAAGGCTTCGAGCAGCGATTGCTGCGGGTTCGGAATCACGAAGTCGATGATGCTGGTGGTGCCGCCGGCCAGCCCGGCGGCGGTGCCGGTGTAGAAGTCATCGCTGGCCACGGTACCCATGAACGGCAATTGCATATGCGTGTGCGGGTCGATTCCGCCCGGGATCACATAGCGGCCACCGGCATCGACCACGGTCGCGCCGGCCGGCGCTTTGATCGAATCGGCCACCGCCTGGATACGGCCATCGACGCACAGCAGATCGCCGCGCCAGGCCTGTTCGGCATCGACCAGGGTGCCACCACGAATGAGAAGGGACATAGCTGCTCCGCGTCGGGGAATCGATGCCGGATTGTAACCGCCAGAATGAATGGGTTGGCGATAGAGCGGATAAGCGCAGCGCATCCGGTCCAGAGGACAGAGGACAGACGCGCGAAGGCAACTGGGCCCTGGCGTTCGCCGGGGCGAGGCAAGCTTGGATAAGCGCAGCGCTTCCACCAGACCCAACGGACAAAGAACCGGCTGCCGTCGCCCGACCCCCGGGAAAACCCCCAGCGCAGGCTTGCACAGCCCACAGCATGCGCGCTTAATGGCCGCATGAAACTGACCGCCCCGATCCGGAATCCGCGCCGTCTGCCCGCAGGCCGTGTCCTCGCACTGCTGCTCGGTCTCGCCATCGGCGCTACCAGCGCCGCTGAACTGGAGACGCTGAGCCGGATCGGTGCGACCGCCGGCGACGAGTTCGGCTACGCCAGCCTGAGCGACGGCAGCCAGTTGTTGGTGTCGGCCCCGGGCGAGGCCGCCGATTCCGGTGCGGTCTATCTATTCGACTGCAGCAGCGCGCCCTGCCTGCAGCAACTGCGGCTGGCCGCACCGGCGGTCGTGGCCAATGCCGAATTCGGCGCTGCGCTGGCCCGGTCCGGCAACACGCTGGCGATCGGCGCGCCCGGCCAGGGAG
>JBGSKT010000244.1:0-11692 GCA_041741075.1 Lysobacterales bacterium | reverse complement strand
AGTCGATCGCTGATCGCGAGACCGAGGCCGCTGCCACCATGCCGGCGTCCGGAACCGGTCTGCCGGTAGCGGGCAAACAGGCGCGCGACTTCGTCAACATCCATACCCGGCCCGGTATCGTTGACGGTGATCAGCAATTGTCCGTCCCGCACCGAAGCGTGCACCGACACCGTGCCCTGCTCGGTGAACTTGAGCGCATTGTTGACCAGGTTGAGCACGATCTGGCGCAGGCGTCGGCTGTCGCCCCAGACCGCGCCCGGCACTTGATCTGCAACCTCGACCACGAAGCCGATGCCGCGGCTGGCCGCGAGCGGCGCCTCCAGCGCGCGCACTTCCTCGATCAGAGCCCGCAGATCGACCGTCTCGCGCTCAACGCTCAGCATGCCGACCTCGATCCGCGACAGGTCGAGCAGATCATTGATCAGCTGCTGCATGTGTTCGCCGGAACGCTTGACGCTGTTCACCCAGCGCCGCTGATCGGGATCGAGCGGCGAACGTCCGAGCAACTCGGTCATGCCGAGCAGCCCGGCGATCGGGGTACGAATCTCGTGTCCGACATCGGCCAGAAAATCGCTCTTGGCCAGGTTGGCGCGCTCCGCCGCCTGACGCCGGGTTTCGATCAACTCCAGCTGGTGCCGGTGTTCGAGCCGGCTTCGAACCCAGGCGAACGCCGAACCCAGCAGCAGCACGCTCAGCAGGGCGTAGAACAGAAAGGCGAGCGGCGTCAGCCACGGCGGATTGGCCACGTGCAGCGGTTTCACCAATGACACCAGCGCGTCGGCGCCGCCGGCGCCACTGCCGCTCACTTCCAGAACGTAATCACCCGGTGGAATGCGTGAAAATTCGCGCAGCGGCCGCGCGCCGGTGTCGACCCAGTCGGCGTCGTAGTCGCGCAACCGAAAGCGGTAGCGGTTGGCCCCCGGGTCGACAAAGGCCAGCACCCGCGCCTCTACCTGCAGGTCGCGGTCGTTCCAGTCCAGGCGCCAGGCCGGCGCCAGCAGATCCAGCTCGCGTAGCGCATCGCCACGCTTGACGCGGGCGCCAGCCAGACTCAGTTCGGGCGGGACGAGCACCTGGGTCAGGGCCGCCGGCTGGAAGCGCAACAAGCCCTCGATCGCGACGTTGAACAGCGCACCATCGAACTGTTCAGCGGTTGGCGCACCGTCGAATTGCAAGCGCCCCAAACCGAAGCGCGAGTCGATCGCGACGGCCTCGGCGGTCTTGCTATCGACCCGCCACAACCCGCGCGACCCAAACAGCCAGATCGTCCCCTGCGCATCGATTTCGAGTGATGAAATTTCGACCGCCGGCAAACCGTGTTCCTGGTCGATGTGCTGGCGTGATTGCATGCTGCCATCGGGCTGCAATACCCAGCGGTCGAGCGCCCCCAACGCGTAGGTCCAGAGCGCGCCATCACGGCCGAAGGCAAACGAGTACACCCGCTCCCTGAGCCCGCCGGCCAGCGGCTCGAAACGGTCGGTGGCCGCTCGATAGCGCAGCATGCCATTCCCCGTGGCCAACCACACAGTGCCGTCGGCGGCTACCTCGATCTGTTCGAAATCCGCCGCCACGATGCCGTCTTCAGCGGTCTGCCAGGTGCGAACCTGGCGGTCACGGTCAATCCGCGAGATGCCGCTGGCCAGGGTCGCCAGCCAGACCGCGCCGGTCTGATCTTCGCTCAGCAGGTTGACATTGCCAGGCACGATGCCGTCGTGGTCGTAGTCGAAGATGCGGCTGTGCGCGCTGGCCGGATCAACCCGCATCACCCCGCGTCCGAAGCCGATCCACATCTGCCCATCGCTGGCGCACAGCAGCGCCAGCGCCGAATGACCGGCGGCAAGCGTGGATCCGCCGTTGCGCCAGCGGCTGACCTGCCCGTCTTCGCCAATCCGGACCAGTTGCCCGGTCTGACTCACCGCCCAGACCTGGCCATCGGGGCAGACCGCGACATCCGTCAGGCGACTGGCCGGCAGGCTGTCGCTGCGCAGCGGGTCGTGCCGCAACAGCGAAAAATTGCGCCAGTCGGGGCGCACATAAGCGATGCCCTGGGAGCTCGTCCCCAGCCAGATTCCACCCTCACGATCGGCCAGCAGGTGCTGCACCATGCCCTCCGGCAGACTGCCTGGCAGGGCACTGTGGGCGACGATCCGCTGCGGCTTTCGGCCCGGCGCCTGCAGAATCAATCCCTCGTTCGTGCCGACCCAGAGCGTGCCGCTGCGGTCTTCCACGATCGATTCGACCTGGCGCATGGGCAGATCGGTATCGACCCGTTCCAGCGTCGTCGACTCGGCACCGGCCGCAATCCGGTACAGACCCACGCGGGCCCCGATCCAGACCACATTTTCGCGAGATTGATAGAGGCTGATGCCCAAGTCGCCGACCGCCATCTGCTCCAGCCTGGCGTCGGCAGGTGCCGCCGCGCGCAGCCGCCACACGCCATCCAGGCCGGCCAGCCACAGATCCCCGCGCGCATCGATCAGCAGTTCCAGCAAGGTCGCCTGCGCCAATGGCGCCAGCGCCGGAATGCTCTGGTGCAAGCCAACCATTGTGCCGCTGCCGGGGTCGAAGCGCAGCACCCCTTTCTGGTAGGTCGCGAGCAGCAGATGGCCATCGGCCTGCTCGGCAATGCTGAACACGTCCAGGCTGCCGCCATCGACGTCGACAAAGGTCTGAAACTGTCCCTGCTGGTGATCGCGGAGCCAGGCCAGGCCGCGCTCCGAACACCCGACCCAGAGCCGTTGCTCACGGTCCTCAAACACCGTCTGCACGTCGTTGCAGGGCAACGATTGCGGGTCGGCCGGATCGTTCCTGAACACCCGGAAGCCGAGGCCGTCGTAAACGGCAAGCCCGTCTTCGGTCGCGATCCAGATCCGCCCCAGATGATCCTGGATCAGGCCCGGCACCTGGCTGGACGGCAAGCCGTCGGTGACCGCGAGCGTGCGAAACATCGGCTCCACCTGTGCCGGTGCCAGTGCCGGCATCGACAAAAATAGACAGCCCCCCAGCAGCCAGCGATGCAACAATTCCATGGCAACTCCGGTCGGTTTGCGAGCGAGCGTATGATGACGCGAAGCGAAGGGCCAGTGCTGCAACCACCCGAACGGAGGATTCATGCGCGTTGCAATCATGCTGATCAGCCTGTTCGGCCTCGCCCTCAACAGCGGCGCCGCCGCCCGGGCCTACGACTACGACTTCGACCCGGTCCACAGCCAGGTCTTCTTCCATGTCTCGCACCTGGGCTTTTCCACTTCGACCGGGCGCTTCGGCGAGCTGCACGGCGGTTTCCGCTTCGACCGCAAACACTGGCAACGCGCTGCCTGCGACGTGCGCATCACGGTCGCCTCGCTGGATATGGGCGACCCGGCCTGGACCAAGGCGCTGCTCGGCAAGTCCTGGTTCGCTGCCGAACAGTTCCCCGACATGCAGTTCGTCTGCGAGCGGCTGGAGCAGACCGACGCGCAGCACGGCACCCTGAGCGGCCAACTCAGCATCCGCGGCGTGACCCGCCCGGTCCGCTTCGCGCTCACCCTGAACCGGGCCGGCATGCACAAGTACGCGCTCCGCTACGTGGCCGGCTTCGGCGCCAGTGCCCGCATCCGGCGCAGCGACTTCGGTATGCTGACGGCCCTACCCGAAGTCGGCGAAGAGATCAGCATCGAATTGCAGATCGAAGGCTTTCGCAGGAAACGCTGATATGTCGATCCGATCCGGCCCCGATGCCTGGGGCAGCCTGGCCAAGCTGTTCCACTGGAGCATCGCCACCCTGGTGATCGGCAATCTGTCGCTCGGCCTGTGGATGGTCGATCTCGACGCCTCGGCGCAGAAAATGCGCAGTTACGGCCTGCACAAATCGATCGGCATCAGCGTGCTCGGATTGATGCTGCTGCGCCTGCTGTGGCGCGCCCTCGACCAGCGCCCGCCGGCACCGCCGGGCATGAGTCCGCTGGCCCGACGGGTGTCGCGCGTTCTGCACGGCGGCTTTTATGTACTGTTGCTGGCGCTGCCACTGTCCGGCTGGCTGTACAACTCGGCGGCCAATTTTCCGCTGCGCTGGTTTGGCCTTGTCAACCTGCCGCGGCTGTCGGCGGCCGACCCGGTGCTCAAGCAACTGGCGCAGAGCGCACACGAATGGCTGGCCTTCCTGGTGATCGCGGCAGTGCTGCTGCATGCCAGCGCCGCGCTCAAACATCACCTGATCGATCGTGACCAGGTACTGCGGCGGATGCTGCCGTCGTACCGCGCACGGCACCGCGCGCAACCCGGAGATAGCCCGTGAAGATCCCGCTGCTGACCTTGCTGGCCGTGCTCGGCGGCGTCGCCCCGGCCGCCGCCCGCGACTGGCAGCAACAGACCGAAAGCCAATTGCGCTTCGAGGGCAACCAGCAGGGCGAGGCCTTCGCCGGCCAGTTCCGACGCTTCGAAAGCCGCATAAACTTCGATCCGGACGATCTCGCGCAGGCCGACTTCGATGTGCGCATCGATCTCGCCAGTGTGGACACCGCAAACAGCGAGCGCGACCAGGCGGTGCTCGGCAGCGACTGGTTCGACGTCGGCCGCTTTCCCCAGGCACATTTCCGCACCCGTGCATTCCGCGCGCTGGCCGAGGGCCGCTTCGAAGCCGACGCCGAACTGCAGATCCGCGGCCACACCCGTCCGATCAAATTCCCGTTCACCTGGACCGATGACGCCGCCGGCAGCCACCTGCACGCCAGCGTAGTTCTCGACCGCCTGGACTTCGGACTGGGCAGCGGCGAATGGGCCGACGACGATCTGATCGGCACCCAGGTCACCGTCACCGTAAACCTGCTGCTGCGAGAGTCGGGAGTCGGGAGTCGGGAGTCGAGAGTCGAGAGTCGAGAGTCGGGAGTCGAGAGTCGAGAGTCGAGAGTCGAGAGTCGAGAGTCGGGAGTCGGGAGTCGGGAGTCGGAAAACTGAAAACTGAAAACCGAAAACCGAAAACCGCCCCCCCTAAAACCTAAAACCTAAAACCTAAAACGCTTTCACCCCCCCCCACCTCCTCAACTTGACCGAATCGAAGGGCCAATCGAGCTCCGCCCCGGTGTCGTCTTGGCGCACTACCGGAATGCGCCAGCCATAGCGCTGCTCGGCTGCCGCATCATCTTCCAGCCAGACCGCAGCGAAGTCCATCCCGGCCTCGACCAGCATGGTCTCGGCCAGCTGACACAAGGAACAGTCGCTACGTCGATAGAGCGTGAGTCGCATGGTCGGCAAGCGCGGCGGCTACAATGGCGGCAGCCCGGGAGCGACAGTATGGCGGTCAGCGTATTCGATTTGTTCAAGATCGGCATCGGCCCATCGAGTTCGCACACGGTCGGACCGATGCGCGCCGCGGCGCGTTTTGTCGAGCGCTGGCTGGACCAGCGCGGCACGCTCGCGCAATGCGCGCGGCTGCGCTGTGAACTGTTCGGCTCGCTCGCTCACACCGGCCGTGGCCACGGCACCGACAAGGCGGTGATCATGGGCCTCGAAGGCGAACAGCCGGACACCATCGCGGTCGAAGGCATCGCCGCGCGCTTGCAGGCGATCCGCGCCGACAAGTCGATCCATCTGCTCGGCAAACACCGGATCGGATTCGACGAGAAATACGACCTCGCCTTCAACAAACGCCAGAAGCTGCCCTACCATTCCAACGGCATGCGCTTCACCGCCTACGCCGCCGATGGCAGCGAGCTCGCCAGCCGCGACTATTACTCGGTCGGCGGCGGCTTCGTGGTCAACCCGGACGAAGCCGCCGAAGACCGCATCGTGCCCGACCTGACGCCCCTGCCCTACCCGTTTTCCAGCGCCGCACAACTGCTCAGCCAGTGCCGCGAACACCAGTTCAGCATCGCCGCGCTGATGTTCGCCAATGAAACCAGCTGGCGTGAGGCCAGCGCGATAACCGACGGACTGCGCCGGATCTGGGCGGCGATGCAGGACTGCATGAATCGCGGCATCGCCAGCCACGGCGTATTGCCAGGCGGCCTAAAGGTGACCCGGCGCGCGCCAAACATGGCCGACGAACTGGCGCGCCGACCGGAAGCGGCGATGAAGGACCCGCTCACCGTACTCGACTGGGTGAATCTGTATGCTCTCGCGGTCAACGAGGAAAACGCCGCCGGCGGCCGAGTGGTCACCGCGCCGACCAATGGCGCGGCCGGGATCGTGCCGGCGGTGCTGCGTTACTACGACCGCTTCGTGCCCGGCTCGAATGAGCAGGGCGTATTCGACTTCCTGCTGACCGCCGGCGCAATCGGCATCCTGTACAAGGAAAACGCCTCGATCTCCGGCGCCGAAGTCGGCTGCCAGGGCGAGGTCGGCGTGGCCTGTTCGATGGCCGCCGGCGGTCTGACCGCGGCCGTTGGTGGCAGCATCAGCCAGATCGAGAACGCCGCCGAGATTGGCATGGAACACAACCTTGGCCTGACCTGCGACCCGATCGGTGGCCTGGTGCAGATCCCCTGCATCGAACGCAACGCCATGGGCGCGGTCAAGGCGATCAACGCCTCGCGCATGGCCCTGCGTGGCGACGGCAAACACCGCGTCTCGCTGGACAAGGTGATCAAAACCATGCGCGACACCGGCCGCGACATGCAGGACAAATACAAGGAAACCAGCCGCGGCGGGCTCGCGGTCAACGTGATCGAGTGCTGATCCAAGCCGGCAGCGGCTACAATGCCCGGTTCTCAAGCCGCGCGCCCGCGCCGAGCGACCCCGCCATGACCGAGCACCTGACCGAGACGCGCAAGCGTCGCACCTTTGCGATCATCTCGCACCCCGACGCCGGCAAGACCACGCTGACCGAGAAGCTGCTGCTGTTCGGCGGCGCGATCCAGATGGCCGGCAGCGTCAAGTCGCGCAAGGCCGACCGCCACGCCACGTCGGACTGGATGGCGCTGGAAAAAGAACGCGGTATTTCGGTGACCTCAAGCGTCATGCAGTTTCCCTACCAGGGCCGCATCGTCAACCTGCTCGACACCCCTGGCCACGCCGACTTTTCCGAGGACACCTACCGGGTGCTGACCGCGGTCGATTCGGCGCTGATGGTGATCGACTGCGCCAAGGGCGTGGAGGAACGCACGATCAAACTGATGGACGTGTGCCGGCTGCGCAACACGCCGATCATGAGCTTCGTCAACAAGCTTGACCGCGAGGGCAAACCACCGATCGAGCTGCTCGACGAGATCGAATCGGTGCTCGGCATCCAGTGCGCGCCGATCACCTGGCCGATTGGCATGGGCCAGCGCCTGAAAGGGATTTACCATCTGCCCGACGACGAAGTGCATTTGTACGAACCCGGGCGCAACTTCACCCGCCAGGATTTGACCATCCTCAAGCTCGACGACCCCGAACTGGCGCGCCGCTTGGGCAGCGACCTGTACCGTGAACTGCAAGAAGAGCTGGAACTGGTGCGCGGCGCCTCGCACGGCTTCGACCCGGCCGCGTACCTGGCCGGGCGCCAGGCGCCGGTGTTCTTCGGCTCCGGCGTGAACAATTTCGGCGTGCAGTTGCTGCTGGATTTCTTTGTCGAGCACGCGCCGCCGCCGCGCGCACGCGCGACCACCACCCGGATAATCGAAGCCGACGAGGCCAGCTTCAGCGGCTTCGTGTTCAAGATCCAGGCCAATATGGACCCGAACCACCGCGACCGGGTCGCATTCCTGCGCGTGTGCTCGGGGCGCTACGACAACGGCATGAAACTGCTGCATGTGCGAAGCGGCAAGGAAATGCGCATTGCCAATGCGCTAACTTTCATGGCCGCGGATCGCGAGATCGCCAGCCAGGCGTTTGCCGGCGACGTGATCGGCCTGCACAACCATGGCACCATCTCGATCGGCGACACCTTCACCGAAGGCGAGATGTTGAGCTTCACCGGCATCCCCAACTTCGCCCCCGAGCTGTTCCGCCGAGCGCGCCTGCGCGATCCGCTGAAGATGAAGCAACTGAGCAAAGGCCTGGCGCAACTGTCCGAAGAGGGCGCCACCCAGTTCTTCCGCCCGCTGCTGTCGAACGACCTGATCCTGGGCGCGGTCGGCGTGCTGCAGTTCGAAGTAGTCGCCTACCGACTCAAGGACGAATACAGCGTCGATTGCAGCTTCGAAAACGTGCAGGTCGCGACCGCGCGCTGGGTGCGCTGCGCCGATCCCAGGAAACTGGCCGATTTCCGCGAAAAAGCCGCCAACAACCTGGCCCTGGACGGCGCCGGCGAACTGGTCTACATCGCCCCGACCCGGGTCAACCTGCAACTGATCCAGGAACGCTGGCCGGACATCGAATTCGCCGCCACCCGCGAGCACGCCGCAGCGATCCGCGTCGACTGAACGGGTTGGTGGGTCGTCCGAGATTCGAACTCGGGACCAACGGATTAAAAGTCCGCTGCTCTACCGACTGAGCTAACGACCCATCGATGCAGCCGCGCAGTGTAGGCGAGGCCGGCCAATCGCACAAGGCGCTTGCCTGAGCGTGCCTGAGCGCTTGCCTGAGCAGTTAATCACTTGTGCTTGCGCGCGTGCGGGTGGCTGCGTATGGTGCCCGGTCCGGCCCTGGTGGAGGATTTGTGCATGAGCATCACCCTGGAACAGTTGCGCGAGCAGCGTTGTGTGCCCCGCCGAGGCGCCGAACATGCGCTGGACGCGGCGGCGATTACCGAACGTCTGGCGCTGTTGCCGGGTTGGCAGTTGGTCGAGGACGGGGCGGCGATCGCGCGCGATTTCCGTTTTGCCGATTTCCATCAGGCCATGGCCTTCGTCGATGCGCTGGCCGAGATCGCGCATCGCGAGAACCACCATCCGGATCTGGAAGTCGGCTATGGCCATTGCCGGGTACGCTTTAGCACGCACGATGTCGGTGGCCTGTCGGAGAACGATTTCATCTGCGCGGCCCAGATTGGGCAGTTGGGTTGTTGAATCGAACTGGCGTCGTCCCGGCGCAGGCCTGGACCCAGTGTTCGAATGGCGCGTGTGGGTTGGTATTGGGCCCCGGCGTTCGCCGGGGCGACGGTTTGGCGTCGTCCCGGCACAGGCCTGGACCCGGTGATTGATTGCCGCGTGCGGGTCGGTAGCGGGCTCCGGCGTTCGCTGGGGAGATAGTTTTTTTTGCTGAATTGGAGAGTTTCATGCGCGATCGATTGTTGCTGCTGTGCCTGGTGTTGGTTTGTGCTCAGCTGTCAGCGCAGGTAGAAGTGCCCACGCCGGCATTTTCCGAGGCGCAGATTGCCGCTGCGGTGGCGTTGCGCGAGCAGGCACTGGCGGGCAGTGGTGCGTACGAGCTGGTCGCTGCGCTGACCACCGAGGTCGGCCCGCGCATGGCCGGAACCGAGGCTGATGCACGCGCGGTGCGCTGGGCCGAGGCGAAATTTCGCGCCCTTGGATTCGATCGGGTCAGCCTGCAGCCGGTGACCTTTCCGGTCTGGCAGCGTCGTTCGGAATCGGCCGAAGTGCTGGCGCCGGCGCCACAGAAGTTGGCCATCACCGCGCTCGGTTGGTCCAGCGCTACGCCGGCAGCCGGCATCGCCGCCGAGGTGGTCGGATTTGCCGATCTGGACGCGCTGAAGGCGGCCGATCCAACCACCATCAAGGGTCGGATCGTTTATGTCTCGCACCATATGCAACCGCGTCGCAACGGCAGTGGCTATCGCCCGGCGGTGGCCCTGCGCGTGACCGGTGCCGAAGTCGCGGCCCAGAAGGGCGCGCTGGCGCTGTTGATCCGCTCGATCGGCACCGACCACCATCGGCTGCCGCATACCGGGGTCGGCATGTCGCAGGCGCAGATTGGAAGCGACGCCGGGATCGCGAAACGCGCGGTGAAACTGGACGGCGGCGGTCTGGCGGTGCTGACCGCGGTGCCGGCCGCGGCGCTCAGCAACCCGGACGCCGATCAGGTCGAGCGGCTGCTGCGGCTGCCCTCGGCGCTGCGCATCCGACTGCGGGTCGATGCGGGCCTGGCCGGAGTGTATACCTCGTACAACGTGATTGGCGATGTGCTCGGCCGCGAACGCCCGGATGAAGTGTTCGTGATCGGTGGGCATCTCAATTCCTGGGATCTAGGCACCGGCGCGATCGACGACGGGGCAGGTGTTGCGATCACCATGGCCGCCGCGCGCCTGATCGCACAGGCACCAACGCGGCCGCGGCGCACGGTGCGCGTGGTCGCCTTCGCCAACGAGGAACAGGGCGTATTCGGCGGCAAGGCCTATGCCGAAGGCCACGACGCCCGCCTGCATGTCGGCGGTGCGGAATCCGATTTCGGCGCCGGCCGCGTCTATCGCTTCGATTACCAGGCGCCCGCCAACTACCTCCCGGCCGTGCAACAGATCGCCGAAGTGCTGGCCCCGCTCGATATCGAGCGCGGCAGCAACGAGGCCGGCGGTGGTGCCGACATAGGTGCCCTGGGCCAGGCCGGTGTGCCGATGTTCGACCTGCAACAAGATGGCAGCGATTACTTCAACCTGCACCACACCGCCGACGACACCCTGGACAAGATCGACCCGAAGGCGCTGGATCAGAATGTCGCCGCGTTTGCGACCCTGGTCTACCTGGTTGCCGATGCGGAACCGACGACAACTGCCAGATGACGGAAGACAGATGAGCGGAAGTGGCGCGGTCAAGCCCAGCGCAACCGCCGGTCAGGCACGCCGCTCAGGAGAGCGGCCGGTCCTTGAATCGCAACGCCGGCAGTTCCACCCAATGCCAGGAACCGACCGCGATCAGCAGGGCGATCGGCCAGGCCAGCGCCAGGTTGTGCCAGGCGGTCGGACTCGGATAGACCGCGGCCACGCATTGCTGGATCAGGAAGCCCCACAGATACATCCCGTAGGAATAGTCGCCAAACGCTTTCGGCAGCGGTAGCGCCGGGGCGTAAATCAACAGCAGGCACAGATAACCCATGCCGATGCCGACCAGGATCGGAAAGCCGATGCTGCCATGACTGAGCCAGGTGGCCAGGGCCAGCACCGCGAAGCCGAACCAGGACAAGCGCAGCCGTTGCCGCGTCAGCCAGCACCAGGCACCGAAGGCAAACAGCAGCAGCAGGCGCAGCACGGTCGGCAGACTCGGAATCTGCTGCCGTTCCAGCCACCACCAGGCGAACAGGCCAGCGCCGCACAGGCCGAGCAGCCGCCATGGACGCAACGCGTGCGTGATGCCGAGCAGACTCAGGCCAAGATAGGCGGTGAGTTCGATGCGCAGGGTCCACAACGAGCCGTTGACGATCAGCGGGTGCGGATTTTCGGTGAACAGACCGGGCAATTCCCAGATGTGGAAAAAGCCCAGATTCAGCAGCAGATAGCGCCAGGTTCCGGCACTACTGAAATATTCGCCGAGCGGCAGCCGGGTCAGTGCCGGGCCGATCAGCAGCACCGTTGCGACCAGGACCAGTACATAGGCGGGCAGAATGCGCAGCGCCCGCGCGCGCAGGAACGGCCACAGCTGGCGACGTCGCAGCCAGCTGCCGGTGACCAGAAAACCGCTGGTCACGAAAAAACCGTCGACCGCCAGCGATCCGGTGTAGATGCCATTACCCCAGCCCGCGTGCGCAATGAAATCACCGGCGCCGGGCACGCCGGTCATGATGTAGGCATGGCCGAACAGCACCAGGCTGGCCAGCGCGAGGCGCAGCAGCAGGGCATTGTCGGTGCCCCGCGCCATGCGCTCGGCCAGGGTCGGGCCGTGCAGGTAGCTGCGCAGCTCGTCGA
>JBGSKT010000243.1:0-7856 GCA_041741075.1 Lysobacterales bacterium | reverse complement strand
TGCGCCCGGAGGAAGCGGGTGATCCGCTGCCAGGCCAGCACCTGTTCGTCGTTCCACAGCCCGGTGTCGCCGAGCGAGATGCGGCCCTCGGCGGATACGGCGCTGGCCTCGGTCAGCACCAGCCCGGCGCCGCCGACCGCGCGGCTGCCGAGATGCACCAGGTGCCAGTCGTTGGGCAGGCCATCGACCGCCGAGTATTCGCACATCGGCGATAGCGCAATCCGGTTGCGCAGGGTGAGATCGGCGAGGTGCAGCGGTTCGAACAGGTGCACGAGAGCCTCCGCTGGCTTTGCAAGCCGACCGTGTCGCAAATCCCGGTCGGCATTGGCAGTCGCTGGGGCGCGGCGGGCCGGGCTGCGATCGAGGCGCGCGGCGCTCATGATAGCGGCTGCGCCGATGCGGCCACCGCGTTGCCGGTTCCGATCCACAGGGGAACCACCGGGTCGGGGCGGGTTTGACTGCTCGGCCGTTCTGCTTCGCTCCCGGTGCGGGCCTCAAAAATATCGCGAAACACCTGCTGGTTGCGGCAGAAGGCGTCCAGGATGGTCGGGTCGAAATGTTCCGGCCGGGTGCGGCCATCGCCGTGCTCGATGATGCTCATGGCGGCGTCGTGGTCGTAGGCGGATTTGTACGGACGCCGGCTGCGCAGCGCATCGTACACGTCGCAGATGTTCATGATGCGGGCGGCCAGTGGAATGTTTTCGCCCCATTCGCCATTGGGATAGCCGCTGCCGTCCCAGCGTTCGTGGTGGCCGAGTGCGATCGCGGCCCCCATCTGCAGATAGGGCGATTTGCTGCCGACGAGAATTTCCGCGCCCATCGTGGTGTGTGCCTTCATCAGAGCCCATTCGGTCTGGGTGAAACTGCTCGGCTTGAGCAGGATGCTGTCCTGGACGCCGATCTTGCCGATATCGTGCATCGGGCTGGCGAAGAAGATCAGATCGCCGAAGTCGGCGTCCATGCCGAGCTGACCGGACAGTTCGCGGCAGTAGTAGCTGATGCGCTGCACGTGGGCGCCGGTATCTTCGTCACGGTACTCGGCCGCGCGGGTCATCGCGAAGATGGTCTCCAGATGGCTGTCGTGAATATCCGCAGTGCGGGTGCGGATGCGCGATTCCAGCATCCGGTTGTAGCTATGCAGCTCCTTGTACAACAGGCGCGTTTCCAGCATGTTGTGGACGCGGGCCAGCACCTCGGCCAGGTCGAACGGCTTGCTGATGAAATCCTTGGCACCGGCATTGAGCGCGCGCAGTTTCAGCGCCGGCTGCGCGGTGATCACGATGATCGGCAGATAATCGCCCGGTTCCACCCGTCGCACCGCCTCCATCACCTGGAATCCGTCCATCACCGGCATATGCAGGTCGAGCAGGATCAGGTCGTAGCCATTGCGCGCGTGCAGGTCGCGCACCGTCTGCGGCGCCATGGTGCTGTCGACCGACACATAGCCGGCTGCGGTCAGGGCGCGGGACAGCAGGCTGACGTTGGCGGCCAGGTCGTCGACAATCAGTATCTTCGCCTGGAGCATGTCGTGGACGTTGATCATCGGCTGGTTCTCTTGGTGCTTGCTCAGCTGTCTCGCTGGCGACGCGAAAAGGCCAGCGTCAGTTCCAGCGCGGCGATGAATTCACTGACGTTGATCGGCTTGGTGATGTAGCGGAAGAAGCCCGCCTTCAGCCCCCAGACGATGTCCAGCGGCATGGCATTGGCGCTGATCGCGATCACCGGAATGTGCGCGGTGAGCGGATCGGCGCGCAGGATGTTCATCGCCTCGTAGCCATTGATTCCGGGCAGGTTGATGTCCATCAGGATCACGTCCGGCTGGGCCGAGCGGGCGATCTGGATGCCGAGGTTGGCGTTCACCGCGGTCAGCAGGCGAATATTGGGCTGGCGCTCGATGATCTGCTCGACCAGTCTTAGATTGGCCGGGTTGTCCTCGACGTAGAGCAGCGTATGCAGCACAGCGTTGGCCTTCGGATCGGTCTTGACCACTGCGACTGTGCGGCCAGCGGCAGGCGCCAGCGCGGGTTCGCTGGCGGCAATCAGCTCGAACCAGAACACGCTGCCGACGCCGACCGTGCTGTCCACGCCGATGTTGCCGCCCATCAGCTCGACCAGTCGTTTGGCGACCACCAGCCCGATGCCGGTGCCCTCGACCCCGCCGGCTTCCTGGCCGAGCCGGTTGAATGGCTGGAACAACTGCGCGAGCTGCGCCGGTTCGAGTCCATCGCCACTGTCGCGGATGCTGACGCGAATGCGGTTTGCCGTCTCCGCGCTGCACGACACATCGACCACGCCCGCAGGGCGGTTGTACTTGATCGCGTTGGTCAGCAAATTGACCAACACCTGCTTGACCCGGATTCGGTCGGCATGCACGAACCACAGCGGCGCCGGATCCGGAAAGCACAGCCGAATGGCGCGCTGCTGTGCCTGCGGCTCGACCATGCCTTGGCATTCCAGCAGCACCTCCGAGAGCAGCATCGGTTCCTGTGATAGCGGCACCTGGCCGGATTCGACCTTGGCCAGGTCGAGGATCTCGCTGATCAGCTTGAGCAGGTGCCAGCCGGCCTGTAGGATCTGGCCGATGCTGGCTTGCTGGCTCGGCGAGGGCGGTGGCTGGTCGGTTTCCAGCAACTGGGCAAAGCCAAGGATGGCATTGAGCGGGCTGCGCAGTTCGTGGCTCATTCCGGACAGGAATTCCGACTTGGCCAGATTGGCTTTCTCTGCAGCCGACTTGGCCGTCTCCAGCTCGGCGTTGTTTTCCTGCAGAATCCGGTCCAGACGCTTGCGTTCGGTGACATCGCGCGCGGCGGCGAACACGCCCTGCAATTTCCGGTCGCGGTCGTAAAAGGTGCTGGCATTGCAGGAGACCGCGGTTTCCTTGCCGTCACGGGACAACGCAGTCAGCTCGTAGTTGCTCACCTTCTTCTCGTTCAGCACCAGTTGAATCGCCGCCTCGGCACGCTCCGAGTCGGTGAAATAGTTCTTGAATGGTGCCCCGATCAACTCGTCGCGGGTGCAGCCGGTCAGGGCTTCCATCTGCTTGTTCAGGTCGGTGATGATGCCGGCCGGATCGGTGGTCATGATCGCGTCGATGTTGGATTCGATCAGCGAGCGCGTATAAAACTGTTGGTCGCGCAGGCGCTGGTCGAGTTTTTTCTGTTCGGCCTCGACCTGCTTGCGCGCGGTATTGTCGGTGCCGATCAGCAGGTAGCCGATGATCGCGTCCTCGGCGTCGCGCAGCGCGGTCACTGAGACCACCGCCGGAAAGCGGCTGCCGTCCTTGCGGATGTAGGTCAGTTGGTAGATGTCTTCGATCCCGCGCGAGGCCTTGAACACCAGCGCCTCGAAGCCGGGCATGATCAGGGTGGACAGCTCGGTGCTGAGCGCCTTGGCGCGCGCGATCACCTCCTGCGGGTCGGAGATGTCGGCCGGAGTGATCTTGTTCACCACCTCGGCCGCGGCGTAACCGAGCATGCGTTCGGCGCCGACGTTGAAGATCTGGATCACGCCCCTGGCGTCGGTGGCGATGCTGGAAAAATTGGCGCTGTTGAAAATCGCGCTCTGCAGGGCACCGGCCTTGTGCAGGGCGTCTTCGGCCTGTTTGCGCGCGGTGTTGTCGGTGCCGATCAGCAGATAGCCGATGATCACATCGCCGGCGTCGCGTAATGCCGTGACCGAGACCACGGCCGGAAAGCGGCTGCCGTCCTTGCGGATATAGGTCAGTTCGTAGATATCTTCGATGCCGCGCGCGGCCTTGAACACCAAGGCCTCGAAGCCCGGGGTAATCGGTGTATCGAGCTCGACGCTCAAGGCCTCGGCGCGGGCGATGACTTCCTGCGGATCGGAGATGTCGGCCGGCGTGATCTTGTTCATCACCTCGGCCGCCGTGTAACCCAGCATGCGCTCGGCACCGACGTTGAAAATCTGGATCACGCCCTTGGCGTCGGTGGCGATGCTGGAGAAGTTGGCGCTGTTGAAAATCGCGCTTTGCAAGGCGCCGGCCCTGAGCAAGGCTTCCTCGGCCTGCTTGCGTGCGGTGATGTCGCGCGCAGCGGCGAACACGCCGAGCACGTTGCCCTGCACATCCTTGTAGACCGAGGCGTTGTAGAGAACGTCGGTGAGACGACCGTCCTCGTGCCGGATGGTGAGCGGGTAATCGGTGACCGAGCCTTTGGAGAAGGCCAGCTGGTAGCCTTCGCGGGCCTTGTCGGGCTCGGTGAAGTAGTTGGAGAAGTCGGTTCCGATGAGCTTCTCTCGTGGCACACCGGTCACCTTGACCGAGCCCGCGTTGACGTCGGTGATCTTGCCCTCGGGACTGATGGTGACCAGCGGGTCCAGGCTGGCTTCGATGAGGCTGCGCGCATACTGCGACGCTGTGCGTAGCTTGTCGTCGGCCTGCTTGCGCGTCGTGTTGTCGGTGCCGATCAGCAGGTAGCCGATGATCACCTCTTTGGCGTCGCGCAGCGCGGTCACCGAAACCACCGCCGGAAAGCGACTGCCGTCCTTGCGGATGTAGGTCAGTTCGTAGATATCTTCGATGCCGCGCGAAGCCTTGAACACCAGCGCCTCGAAGCCGGGGGTGATCGGCGTGGCCAGCTCGATGCTGAGCGCCTTGGCCCGCGCGATCACTTCCTGCGGGTCGGAGATGTCGGCCGGGGTGCTCTTGTTCATCACATCGGCGGCGGCATAGCCGAGCATGCGTTCGGCGCCGACGTTGAAAATCTGGATCACGCCCTTGGCGTCGGTGGCGATGCTGGAAAAGTTGGCGCTGTTGAGAATGGCATTCTGCAGCGCGCCGGCTTTGAGCAGGGTCTCCTGGCGGTGCACTTCGGCGGTGCCATCGCACGCGGCCAGGGCGGGCTCTTGCGACACGGCATGGCGGATGGCTGGGGACATGGCCGACCTCGATTGGGCGCAATGGAACCGGCCCCTGGCGGTCGGATGCCGCGCCCGGCCGGGTCGCGGGCGACCGGCGAACGCAGCCCCGCCAGCGGCTGCCGCAGCCCCGATCCAGTCGGAACCTGTCCCAGCCTGACACTATGGCGGCGCTCGCTCGGTGCACTGGCGCACGTAGCCATCGGTCCCTTGGGCCAGCAGCCTGTCGGACTTTCCGCGCTCCACGGGGAAAATCCGACAGGCTGCTCGCCCCGGAATGTCGGCGGGAGCGTGAGCGGGAAGACGCACCCGAGCAGCCGCTGATCTCCCTTGGCAACGGAGAGTCGGCAATGGGCTAAGGGTTGTGCCGAGCACAGCGGCTTTTAACGGCCGAGCCGTTCAGCACAACCGTCCGGAGCCCGACATCGGAAGCCGCCGCTGCGCCGACCGGCCACGCCGTCAAAGCCGCGGCGTTGGGCACGACCGACCTAGCGTCGGTCTCCCGGCACCGGGAATATTCGCCCTTTTTTGCCAGCGCCCGGTACACCCCATGCGCTGCCTGAGCGCAGTCTGTCGAAGCCGAAGACTGCCTCAGTGCCCGGTCGCCCTGAGGCGGGTGCCGGCGATCCGGCGCAGCTTGCGACGGAAGCGGTAGAACTCGCCGTCGGTGCAGACCACGATGGTCCGCTCGGGCAAGGCCACTTCCTCGACGATGCGACGCTGCACGTTCTGTGCGCGGGACTTGCTGTTGAACCAGTACCAGGGCGTGACTGTGAAGGCGAGCACAAACAGCGGTTGCTCGGGAAAATATTTCATCGGCTTGCGTGCCAGCCAGATCTTGCCGGCGCCGCACCGGCGCAATTCCCGGTATAGCGGTGCGCTGCTGTCGGAGTCCAGTTGGTGCGCCTCCAGCTTGTCGCCGAGCTTGACGGTCTGGCGCTCGGCCTCGGCAAGATCCAGCAGGCGCTGGCGTTCGGCCGCACGCGCGTGCGCCCGGTTGGCCAGTTCTTCGTTTCCGCGCGCCTGGTGAAAATCGCGCAGCGCCACTGCGCCGGGGACGATCGCGTCGTCACTCAGACTGATCGCCTTCTCGACCAGGGACACGCCGGCCTCGTCGCCGGCCGCCAGTAATTTCACGCCCAGCCAGTAGTTGAGCGCCGCATCCCCGGGGTCCAGTCGAATCCGCTCGCTGAGCAGCGCGATCGCGGTAACCTGGCCGGGGCCATGTGATTCTTCCAGGTTCGCCCGCTCGATCACCTCGCTCACCGACGCCGGCACCTGTGCAGCGGCGTCGCGCAACTGCTGCAGGCGGGCGCGTCCCTCGCTGATTTCCAAATGCCGCTGATGCCATGCCTCGGCGACGCGGTCGCGCCAGCCTTCATCGATTTTGGCGATCAGCGACTCGCGCGCGGCACCAAGCAATACATCGGCGCTGGCGTTGGCGGCCGGGCGTTTGAATACGGCTACACCGTCGAACGCACGTAGCCGGTCGGCCAGGGCAGGGTGGGTGTCGGTGGTGCCGGTGGTCTGCGCCAGCGTATCGCGCAGCCAGACACCGGCCTCGGCGTCGCTGACATCATCGGACAACGCTTCACCGAGACCGGCGTAGGGGGCAAACGAAGGATGCGGCAGCTCGCCGGTTCTGGCATACACGGTTGGCCAATACTTGGCATCCAGATAACGACTGACGACCGCGGTCGTGGTCAGCGCCTCGGCCAGGGCGCCGGGCGATGTGGCAAGCACCGCTGCCGCGTCGGCTTCGAATTCATTGGCGCGGGCCAATGGAAAGCTGTAGGCGTGAAACCTGGGCACGTACCACTCGAAGAAGCCCTTGAACAGTGCGACGCTGGAACTGCCTGCCTTGTCCAGCTCGCCCAGGATCTGCGACCAGATGATGCGCAGCCGGTATAGCCAGTTGCTGAACCGCGCATGCCCGCCCGCCAGGTGGCCAAACTCGTGCGCCAGGATGGCGTCGAGTTGATCGGGCGTCACGCTTCTAAGCAAGGGCATGCCGAGCAGCAGATAGCGCGCATGCCAACCGAACGGGCCCAGCCTTGGCACTTCCATCACTCCGGCATTGAAGTCGTCGGTGATCAGTACGCGATGGAAGCGCGGCGCGCGCAGCTTTTGCCGCAGCGCATCGATGTGTTCGAACAGTGCCGGCGTCGTGCGCCGGGTGACTACCAGTCCCTTCGGCGCAGACATATCCACCCAGCATCCGCGCAGCACCAACCACACGATTGGTCCGATCACCACCAGCAACTTGATGCCCAGTGCCTTCAGGTACAGGACCGAAAGTCCTGCCGCCAGCAGCAGCGCCAGCAACAATAGGATCACCATCGTCAGGTAAGCGTAGCCGAGCAGTGCAAAGCCAAGTACGCGCAGGCGATAGCCGCGCGGGTGCGCTTTGCTATAAATCTCCAGTCGGGCGACCATTCTGTCGAATTCTGCGCGCTCCATGACCACCTCTTCGATCACCCAGGTTGCGCCGGATTGTCGCCAATTGTGGGCGCCGTGCCAAGGGACCCGGTTTGCACCGAGCGTGTTCTGCAGCGATCGTTCCAGGATCCGCAACGGGGGCAGGCAGCGGGTTCTGCGACCGCGGCGCTGCACAATGCATGCCGGTCGCGATCAGCACCGTCACCCCCGCCGCGAGGCAGCCGAAAGGCGGCGCAATTCACTGCCCCGGCAAGGGCGTCCAGCCGTCGTGCTCGAAGCTGCTTGCGTAGTCTTCCAGCACCGCCAGCAATTGCGGCAGCCCGGCCGGGTTCTGCGGCTCGGCGCGCAGTGCGCTGGCCGCGGTCAACAAGCGGCCGATCAGGGCATGCAATGCGGCATCGGGTGTGGGGTCGAGCGTGCAATGGGTGATCATGAATTGCACTTCGTCTTGCACCGTGGCCGCCAGCGTCTGCGCCGCAGCGGCCGCCAGTTTGCCGTGGTCAAAAGCCCCGCGTTGTCCGGCAACGCCGGCGCGGATGCGG
>JBGSKT010000242.1:0-9371 GCA_041741075.1 Lysobacterales bacterium | reverse complement strand
GGCCGGGTCTGCGCCGTCGTCCTGGTCCGGCTCAGTCCTGGCCGATTCCACTACGTCCGGTTGCCCGGGATCCGCGGCGGCAACGCTTTTCGGCTTGCGCCGCCGTCTACGCTTCTTCGGGGCCGCCGGGTCGCCCGACCGCTCGTCACGATCTTCGGACCCAGCATCGGCGTCGCCTGCCAGCCGTGCCGCGATCGGATGCGCGCTCAAGGCTTCACCCTGCAGATCGAGCCAGAACGTCACCACCACGCGCAGGCGCGGTTCGCCGATCGCACGCAGGGCCAGAAAATCAAACGCCGCACGGAAGCGCGGATGCCCGAGCAGGCGTCCGATGCGTCGCCGCTGCATCGACTCCAGCCGCTCCTGCATCAGCCAGATTTCCTGCATCGGCTGGGCAAACCGGCGCGGCAGCGCGATCCGCGCGACCTGGGCCGAAACCACACTGTCGGCCGCGAGTGTCCAGACATCGTCCTCGCCGGCGCCCTGCAGACTGGCGGCTTCCGCCACCACCGCCGGCCATAAGAGGGCAGCGAACAGGAACGCCGGGGTGACCGGCTTGTCTTCGCCGATGCGGATGTCGGTGTTTTCCAGCGCCGCCTCGACCAGGGCCAGACCACTGCGATCGGCGCGCATCGCGCGCGCCGATTCCGGGAACAGTTCGTCGACCAGGCCGAGCCGGACCAGCATGCGAAAGCTGGCCAGGGCGCGGCCGGCCAGAAACAGCTTCAGGCATTCATCGAACAGCCGCGCCGGCGGCGCACCACCGAGCAGGCCCTTCCACTGGGCGATCGCCGCCACTGCAGCTGGCTCGATGCTGAATTCGAGTTTGGCCGCAAGCCGGGCGGCACGCAGCATGCGCACCGGATCTTCGCGAAAGCGCCGCTCCGGATTGCCGATCAGGCGCAATACGCGCTCGTTGATGTCCTGAAAGCCGCCGACGTAATCACGTACCGAGAAATCGTCGATCGAGTAGTACAACGCGTTGACGGTGAAGTCGCGGCGCACCGCGTCGTCTTCGATGCTGCCGTAGACGTTGTCGCGCACGATCCGGCCATCGACCAGTTCCATCGCGCCGGAGCCATCATCAGCGCTGCCGCGGAAGGTCGCGACCTCGATGATCTCAGGCCCATAATGCACATGCGCCAAACGAAAGCGGCGCCCGATCAGACGGCAGTTGCGAAACTGCTGCTTGACCTGTTCCGGACTGGCGTCGGTGGCCACGTCGAAATCCTTGGGGTGGCCATCGAGCAGCAGATCGCGCACCGCACCACCGACCAGATAAGCGGCGAAGCCCGCCTCGCGCAGCCGATACAGAACGCGCAGTGCGTTGGGGCTGATCTGCTTGCGCGAAATGCGGTGCTGGTCACGCGGCACCACGGTCAACTTCACCGGAATCACTTCTGCCGGCAGCGGCGCCGCATCGGGGGCGGGCGCCTTGTTGCGCCGGAACGCACGTTCAAACAGTCGTCTGATCATTCGGAAACTTCATAGGGGAATACCGCTAAGGCGTTGTAACCCAATTAAGGTGACAGATCACGAAGGTTTTTGCCCCATCTGCGAGGCACGCAAGGGGGCGCATAGTCCGACTATGTAACCCCTTGCGGAACGAAGCAGATGGGGCAAAAGATCAGCAAGATGTCACCTTCATTGGGTTTCAGCGCCTACGTGCACGCTCGGTTGGAGGCCGGCTCGCGCCGCCCCCAAAGCTTGCCGACGGCAAGCGAGACGCTATACTACGCCGCTCACCGCTCCGGCCTCAAGCCACGCTCCCATCGTCTAGCGGTCCAGGACGTCGCCCTCTCACGGCGAAAACAGGGGTTCGATTCCCCTTGGGAGTACCAATTCCAGTCTCATCCGGTGGGGCGGAATCCACGCCAACACCACCGGGATGCCTGAAATCCATGCCGTTCGTCGTCACCGAAAACTGCATCAAGTGCAAGTACAAGGACTGTGTGGAGGTCTGCCCGGTCGACTGCTTCCATGAAGGACCGAACTTCCTGGTGATCGACCCGGACGAGTGCATCGATTGCACCCTGTGCGAACCGGAATGTCCGGCCAAGGCGATTTATCCGGAAGACGACGTCCCCGCCGGACAAGAAAGCTTTATCCAGCTCAACGCCGAACTGGCCAAGCAATGGCCGGTGATTACGCAACGCGGCGAACCGCCGCCGGATGCCGCCGAATGGGATGGTGTGCTGAACAAGTTGCGCCTGTTGGAACGGTAAAGCCGGTGTTCGGTGTTCGGTGTTCGGTGTTCGGTGTTCGGTGTTCGGTGTTCGGTTTCCCGGTCACGAACACTGACAACCAAACACCGAAAACCCGCGCACGCGCGTTCAACCCGATACGTGTTCGCGGATCACCGCGATGATGCGCTTGCTGGCTTCGTCATCGACCGGGTGGCCCTCGCTGTCTTCGACCACCACCCGCGACTTGGTGCCATCGGCCAGCACCACCACCACCCGCCGCAGCGACTGTTTGTTGACCTTGTCCTTGCGAAAACGGCGTTTTTCGGTGGACTGGATGTCGACCGTGATTGGAATCCGCCGCGCCTTGCTGTCGATCTCGCCGAGCACGCCAATCTGCGCCTGTTCGAGCGCGTCGCGCACGTTCTGGAAACAGATTTCCGGCGCGGCATCGACAAACAGCTTGTCGGCGATGTCGTCCGGCGTTGGCTGAATCTCGCTTTTTGGCTTGTCGCTGATCGGACCACTGACCGCGGGGGCGTCGGCGACACGCATGGCGTCGCGACGCGACGGCGAATCCAGGTCCGGCGGAATCGCCAGGGTCTTGCCCTGCTCGGCCTTCAGGTAGACCTCCTTGCGTTTTGGCAGCAGGCCACAGCCGGCGACCACGAACACCCCGGCCAACAACACGATTCGGACCACGTTCAATAGCTTCATACCCTTGGGATTCCTGTCAGACATCTCTTTCAAATCTACTTTCCAGCTGCTGAACCGCGGGCAGATGGGACTCGACCTCGGCCTGTAGCCGGGGCGCCAACGGCTGCAGCGGCAGCCGCAACTGCGGGCCGATACGCCCGCTTCGCTGCAGCAACCACTTGGCCGGAATCGGGTTCGACTCGATCCCGAGCACCCGGTACAACCCGCGCATTTCCTGGTCCAGCGCCCGCGCCGCGTTGGCATCGCCGGCCAACGCCAGTCCGCACAATGCAGCAAACGCGCGCGGCAGCACATTGGCCGCCACCGAAATCGTACCGGAGGCGCCGGCCAGCATGGCTTCGACCGCGCTGCCGTCGTCGCCGCTGAAAATACTGAACCGGTCACCGCCGAGACGCAGCAATTCCAGCATGCGTTGCTGGTCGGCAACCGCCTCCTTGATGCCGATGATGTTGTCATGGCCGGCCAGCCCGGCCACCGTCTCCGGCAATAGATCGCAGCCGGTGCGCGCCGGCACATTGTACAAAAGCAACGGCAGGCCGCCGTCGTCGGCAAGCAAACGGTAGTGGGCGTCCAGACCGGCCTGGGTCGGGCGCACGTAATACGGGGTGACCGCCAGTAGCGCAGCGCAGCCAGTGGCTGCGGCACGCCGAGCCAGGCCGAGCGACTTCTGCGTAGACGGCGAACCGATGCCGGCGATCACCGGGATTCGACCAGCGGCGGCGGCTACCGAAATCGCCAGCAGATCGCTGTATTCGCCGTCATCGAGCAGCGCCGCCTCACCGGTCGACCCGGCAATCACCAGAGCCGCGGTGCCGGCATCGAAGTGCCAATCGATCAGTGCCTTGAGCTGCTGCGGATCAATTTCGCCGTGGGCATGAAACGGCGTGACCAGGGCACAGATGCTGCCGCGCAAGCGCATGAAATTTCCAGTCGGAATCAGTCGCCGATGTTACTTGCGGGCCGCCGCAGCCACAAGTATTCTGCGGTCACGGGCGACACCTGTTCGCCATCGGAAGTGACCCGTGGCAAGACCGACTGCCAATGAAAACTACATTCTGGTCACCGCGACTGCCCCCCAAACCAATTCCCCGCTGACCGCCCTGACCAAGCGCATCAGCGAATGCGGCTGCACCCTGCTCGAGGCCCGCCATGTAACCCTGGGCGAACACCTCAGCATTGCCATGCTGGCGATGGGTTCCTGGGACGCCGTCGCCAAACTGGAATCGTCCGGCGCGCGCATGGAACGCGACGAGGGCATCCGCACCCAGCTGCAGCGCACCGCCGCCAAAACCATGGCTGGCGATCTGCTGCCTTACTCGGTCGAGGTGGTGGCGGCCGACAAGCCCGGCATCCTGTTCCAGCTGGTCGAGTTCTTCAACCAGCACGCGATCGCGATCGACAGCCTGTCGTCGAGCCGGTTCAAGGCCATGCAAACCGGCGCCGACATGTTCTCCGCCCAGATCCAGATCGGCATTCCGTCCAAGACCCACCTGGCCTCGCTGCGCGACGACTTCCTGGAGTTCTGCGACGAACTCAATCTCGATGCCATCATGGATCCGGTGAAACTCTGAGCACATCGCGCCGCCAGCGGTTCCGCAATTACCACCGCAGCGGCCGGTCCGGGCAGCTTGTCTGCGCCGATTGCGTTTGTCCGCCCACCCCGATCGATTGTTGGCCACTGAACGGAGGCTACCCCGCGTGATGTCCGAATCCAGGCGAATTTACGTGCTCGATACCAACGTGTTGATGCACGATCCGACCGCGATCTACCGGTTCGAGGAACACGACGTGTTTCTGCCGATGACCGTGCTTGAGGAACTCGACCACGGCAAGAAAGGCACCTCCGAGGCCGCCCGCAATGCCCGCCAGGTCAGCCGCTTCATCAATGAACTGATCGAAAACCACGGCAGCGGCGGCATCGAACAAGGCCTCAAACTACAGCGCCCCAAAGAACTCAAGCTGCGCAAGAACGGCGGTATCGGCCGCCTGCTGTTCGAGATACGCGAGGCGCCCGCCGCACTGCCTGCGCGCATGAAGGTGATGCCGGACAACCAGATTCTGGCCGCGATCCTGAACCTGCGCGAGCACCAGCCGAAAGCCAACGTGGTGCTGGTCACCAAGGACATCAACCTGCGCATCAAGGCGAGCATTTTCGGCATCGTCGCCGAAGATTACGAAAACGATCGCGCCCTCGATGACTTCAGCCTGCTGTACACCGGCCACGTCGAATTGCCGGCCGATTTCTGGAGCCGGCACAGCAGCAAACTGCGCTCCTGGTCGGACAAGGGCCGCAGCTTTTACGAGCTCCGCTTGCGCAAGGGCGAAGACTGGCAGCCGAACGAGTTTCTGTATTTCAATGGCGAAGACGAACCGGCTTTTCGGGTGATCGCACTGAACGATGGCGCCGCCACCCTGCAAGTGGTCGAGGACTACAGCCGCGACAACCATTCGGTGTGGGGCGTGCACGCCAGGAACCGCGAGCAGAACTTCGCGCTGAATGCGCTGATGGATCCGGACGTCGACTTCGTCACCCTGCTCGGTACCGCCGGCACCGGCAAGACACTGCTGGCACTGGCCGCCGGTCTCGCTCAGGTCATGGATCAGCAACGGTACCGCGAAATCATCATGACCCGCGCCACCGTCTCGGTCGGCGAGGACATCGGCTTTCTGCCCGGCACCGAGGAAGAAAAAATGACGCCGTGGATGGGCGCCCTGACCGACAACCTGGAAGTGCTGACCAACCCGCAGGAAGGTGGCAGTTGGGGGCGGGCGGCGACCAATGACCTGCTCGCCTCGCGGGTCAAGATTCGTTCGATGAACTTTATGCGCGGCCGCACCTTCCTCAGCCGTTACGTGATCATCGACGAAGCGCAGAACCTCTCGCCCAAGCAGATGAAAACCCTGCTCACCCGCGCCGGCCCCGGCACCAAGATGGTCTGCCTGGGCAATGTCGAACAGATCGACACGCCCTACCTGACCGAAACCACTTCCGGCCTGACCTATGCGGTCGACCGCTTCAAGGTCTGGCAGCACAGCGCCCATGTCACCCTGCGCCGCGGCGAACGCTCACGGCTGGCTGATTTCGCTTCGGAAAGGCTCTAGCAAGGCGGCAACGCCCAACACTGGGCCCATTGCGTCCACGCTATCGCTGCCTCGCCATCGGCGGCCGGTTTCCCGCATCCAGCAGGCGTCCCTGCGTGTGCTTGGCTTGCCTTTGCACTCGATGTCTGGTCGCCGGGTAATGCAAAAAGAGCGAAGGCAACCATCGCGTGGCGGCCTTCGCTCCGGCTTCGATTGGTTGCTGCGCGGGACGCGTGCTACAGGGTCGAAATCTCCTCGGCTTCGATATGCAAGGGTGCGCTCTCGCGGATCCATATCTGCTCGCTCGCGAAGAACAACCCGGGGTGGAATACCCTGACCCGCATTTCGTTGCCGTCCGGACTCATGAAGAAATCCTCCCTCGCCACAGCGGCGCTGAAGCGGGTGAGGCTGCCACCCGGCGCATTTTCGAAGTGCTCACAGTCTGCGATCAACTCGACACTGGGGAAGTTGCTGCACACCTGGATCCCGCGCAGAACGCCGGAACCGGGTTCCTGGTAGAGAAAACTGCCGTAGTTCTGCTGGCTGCCGGTGTTGCCGAGGATCTCGCAGCCGACCGCAAATCCCGATAACGGGAACAGAGAAATGGGCGCACCCGGCTGCCAGTTGCAGTCGACTTCATACTGCGCAATGCCGGGGCCGGGCAGCACCAAGTGCAGTTCGGAATGGGCGGCGGTTCCGGCTGCAGCGGTAAACGGCCGTACCGGCGGGAAACTGGTGCGTGGTTTCACGGTCGCGTTCGCCGTCCACAGGCGCACCGGTTTGGAAGCACAGTCCGGACAGTCCCGGCGACTGTAGACCTCGTAGACTTTCCAGCTGCCGACGAAACCCGGCACCGATACCTTGCCGCTGACATTGTCCGCCAGTTGATCGAACAAGCGCTGCAGCGGAACGACCTCGCCATTGTGGCGGAACTCGGCGCGATTCAAGCCATCGAGGAACACCAGTTGACCCGTGCCCAATGCGCCGGCCTGTCCGATCGGTGGGCGGTAGCTGCAGCCCGGGCATTGACCGCCGGTGAAACGGTTGATCTGTCCGCTAACGACACACACTTCGCCGGTGCTGAACTGGTGGTCCCGGCTATAAGGTACGCAAGCCGGTGTGATGCCATTGGCGCTGTCGCTCTGCAGGGTGAACCAGACCGGCGTGCCGGCGGTGTCGAAGCTCTGAAACGTTGCAAAGAAATGTTTGCCATCGTTGCTGAAGTCGATCATCCAGCCATTGCCGGCTGCGCCGGGCGTGAAATAGGCTCCGGACCAGGGCTGTAGATTGAGCTGGGCGCCGTTTCCGGGCGAGATTGCCGGTAGCGCATGGGCCTGACCAAACAGGCCGATCAGGACAACCAGCATCGACTGGGCGGCCCTTGTTTGCCACTTGCCAATTGCGTTCATGTCATTCTCCGTTTGAGTTGATAAGCGCCCGCAGCTTGTTTTTGACAGCGCTGCTGTCGGTGCGCCGGCCAAGAGTAGTGCCCCCGGCCAAACGAAACAAAACGTTTCATAAACCACAGGGGCCTGCCTGCGCTCGGCAGCCCCAAACTCCCGATCGCGGAATTCGACAGCTGCGCCGCCGCTCGGTTCAGCGCTCGATCTGCCCCAAACCTGCGCCGGGCTTGCTATCCGCCGCTGCGCAGGCGCTTCGAGCGCAAGGATTCCTGGTCAGGCGCTGGCAGGCCGGGTGGCGGAAGCGACGCTCGACCCCGGCAACCGACGCGACATTTCCCGCCGCAGCAGCCACAGGCTCAGCAACGCCTGCAAGGTCACCGACGCAACCGATACCAACCACTAGGCCAGCTTGCCGTGGCAGTGTTTGAACCGCTGACCGGAGCCGCAGGGACAGGGATCGTTACGTGCTGGCGCAGACGGCGGTGGTGGCGGTGCGGGGCTTTTCGCGGCGCCGCCGGCGATTCGTTCGCGATGCTTCAGGGTCGCAGCAGGTGCCCAGTCGACAATCATGTGGACCCGCGCGTGATTGCTGAAATTCTCCACGAAGTGAACCGTCGCGTTGTTTATTTCCCAGATCTCGCCAGCCGCCAGGTGGCGCTTCTCGCCGCCGACGCAGAACATCACCTGGTCGTGGGTGATGATGGGAACATGGATGCGGTGACAGTGCAGCAGCGACATGCCTTCATCGACATGCGGGTCGATCACCTCGCCTTCGGTCAGCCTGACCAGCAGCACCCGCAGCACCGCGCCTTCGCCGCCGTAGAAGTGGGCGATCGACTCGAGCACCGGCCGCAGTTCGCTCTCGAAGCGGCTGAAGGCCGGAAACCAGGTCGGCGGCAGATGCTTGAAGTTGTCGCTGGCCAGTATCAGCGACTGGGTCTTGCGGTGTGCATGGAACCGTTTCTCGCGCCCCGATTCGGCCCATTCCTGTTCGCTGATCTGCTCGACTTTTTGCCGCAGCGGCGCAATGTCGAACTGTGAACGCAACAGCAGGAAGTTCCGCTCCCGGTTGAGCAGTTTCCGGAACCCGACGTCGAAAGAGTAAAACGTCGGCAACGGAACCGGTTCGGCGCCTCCGGCAAGGTTCTCGAAGGCATAGCCATAGGCGTCGATCAAGCCGCGCTCGCGCTCGGCGACCAGCTCGCGCAGCTCGGCGTCGTAGTACGCCGAATAGTGGCTGTGGCTCGATGCGTTCTTTTTTTCGGCGGTCTGCAACGCCGCCTCGAGCGCATCCGATTCGGCGACACCGAGCCGCCGCATGATGGCGATGAAATCGGAATGCAGGTTTTCGAAGCGGGCGACGCGCAGGCGCGCGGATTCAGCGCCACCGAGCATGCGCTCGAACAGCCAGGAGTAATAGCCCCGGTCCGGATCGTTGCAGCCCTCGATGCAGTTCCGGGTCAGGCCGGCGCCACGGTCCGTGCCGAAGCCCTCGGGCAGGACCGTCGCCAGTGCCGAGCGGTAGGCGCGACTTTCCGCGCTGTCATCGCCAAAGAACAGCAGATTGCGCACGGTGGTCTTGAAGTCGGCCTTACCGCCATCCGAAACCACGATGAACAATGGATTGCGCAGGCCCAGCCTGCGGTTGAACGCGTACCAGGAGACGTACCAGTCCCAGGGGTTTCTGACCACACCGATGATCGGCAGGTGCTGCCGCGCCGCCGGGATCAGGGCATGCGGGTAGTGATAGCCCACCGTCTCGCTGCCGGGCATGCACTGACTGATGACACTGTTCAGCGACTGCCCACCGGTCTTGTGAACGTGGATGAAAGTGAATTGCTCGTTGCTGATCATCTGCTCATCGATCGGACGGTTGGGTCGCGGCCGGGCGGCGCCCGGCTAAGCCCGGCAACTCTAGCATTGGCGGCGAGACCGAAAGGAACCACCGCGGGTCGGCAAGCGCCGCGACCGGGCGTGCACGTCCGGT
>JBGSKT010000241.1:0-2527 GCA_041741075.1 Lysobacterales bacterium | reverse complement strand
GCTTCGCCGGCCTGGCCCGGCGCCAGCAGACTGATATTCGCCGCGCCGAGTCGGTCCAGTGCGTCAACGCCGGCCAGCGGGCTGGCAGTGATGACCGCGTCCAACCAGCCGGCGAGCACGGTTTCTACCGCGCGTTCGAAGCCTTCTTCGACCCGCAGCACTTCGCCCAGGCGTTCGCCCCGATCCAGACCCAGTTCGGCCAGCCAGGCGCTGGCGAGGGTCTGTTCCTGGCCCAGGGCGGCGTGCTGCAGGGCTTCGAGGGAACTCAGTCGGCCGCGCGCCTGTTCCAGATTCTCGCGGGTCTGGCTCAACTGCGCGTGCAGTTCCCGGCCACGATCCTGCACCCGCACCAGTTCGAGTTTGCGCTGGTCTTGCAATTCGGTCAGTGCTTCGACTTCGGCGCGGCGGGTCGCCTCGGTTTCCAGCAGGGCGGCGGCGGCGGCGCAGAGCGCGGCCAGGTCGGCGCGTTGCTTTTCTTCCTGCAATTGCTGCAGGCGGCGCGAGGCGTCGAGGCTCTGTTTGTCGATGAAATTGAGGCGGGTGCGCTCGACCTCGGCCGCCTGCGCGCTGTCGCCACTGGCGCGGGCGTAGGCATCCCAGCGAGTCTGCCAATCGACCACCGCCTGTTCGGCGGCGTGCACCGCGGCGTTGCGCGCTTCGGATTCGCCCGCCAGTGTTTCCAGCCGCGGTTCATCATCATGCAGCGCGAGTTGCAGCGCGCTGACCTGCTCCTGGTCGGCGGCAATGTGTTCGTGCAATTGCCGGATCGCCGCTTCGGTTTCGTTGGCGGCACGCTGCAGGCGTTCGCCCAGGTCGCGGTTGTGGTTGATCTGCTGCTCGACCCGCGCCACTTCGCCGCCGACCCGATACAGCTCGGCCTGGATCTGATTGAAGTGCTCGCCGCAAGCGTGCTGTTCGCTGCGTTCGGCTTCCAGGCGGGCTTCGATATTGCGCTGTTTGGCGATCTGCTGTTCGATGCCTAGATCGAGCGCGACAAGTTCGCTGCCACGGGCCTCGAGTTCGCCGCGCAGGGCGCCCAAATGCAGTGCTTTCAGCTCGGCCTCGGCGCGGCCGGATTCGGCCTTGAGCTTCTGGTAACGCTCGGCCTGTTTGGCCTGGCGGTTCAGGTGTTCGAGCTGCTTGTCGATTTCCTGGCGCACGTCGTTCAGGCGGTCCAGGTTCTCGCGGGTGGATTTGATCCGCGACTCGGTTTCCTTGCGGCGTTCCTTGTACTTGGAGATGCCGGCGGCTTCTTCCAGATGGACGCGCAGGTCTTCCGGGCGGGCCTCGACGATCTGCGAGATCATGCCCTGCTCGATGATCGCGTAACTGCGGGCACCGAGGCCGGTGCCGAGGAACACGTCGACGATGTCGCGACGCCGGCAGCGTCCGCCGTTCAGAAAATAATTCGACTGACCGTCGCGACTGACCGAGCGCTTGATCGAGATTTCGTTGAAGTTGGCGTATTCGCCCTGGATGGTGCCGTCGGAGTTGTCGAAGATCAGCTCGACCTGGGCGGTGCCGACCGGCTTGCGGTTGCCCGAACCGGAAAAAATCACATCGGTGATGGCGTCGCCGCGCAGGCGGCTGGCCGCGCTCTCGCCCATCACCCAGCGGATCGCGTCGATGATGTTGGACTTGCCGCAGCCGTTCGGCCCGACCACGCCGGTCATATTGGTCGGCAGGTGCAGGGTGGTCGGATCGACGAAGGATTTGAAGC
This sequence comes from Lysobacterales bacterium, assembly GCA_041741075.1. Lineage (GTDB taxonomy): Bacteria > Pseudomonadota > Gammaproteobacteria > Xanthomonadales > Ahniellaceae > 0-14-3-00-62-12. The sequence continues at coordinate 807 of JBGSKT010000241.1, read as the reverse complement.
CGGACAGCTTGATCGTGGACAGACGCATTTTTTTGGGGGCTAGGGGCTGGTTAGGGGCTAGGGGCTGGTAGCTAGGGGCTAGGGGCTGGAGCTAGTAGCGGCAGGGACTGGGGTGGTGATGGACATGGCGGTGATCGACGGCGACGCCAGCTGCCACAAACCAGAAAACTGAAAACTGAAAACTGAAAACCGAAAACCGAAAACCGAAAACCGAAAACCGAAAACCGAAAACCTAAAACCGCCGCATAAAATTGCCCACCGTCGGGGCATCCGCTAAGGTGCGCGCCCGACCGTCGAACACCAAAACAGGAAGGCCGACCGTGAGCACCAAGCCGTCGAAGACGCTGGAAACCTTTGCCAACCCACAGCCGGGGCGTGACTATACCATCCGGATGCGGGCCCCCGAGTTTAGCTGCGTCTGCCCGAAGACCGGGCAGCCGGATTTCGCCACCCTGCACCTGGACTACGTGCCGGACAAGACCTGCGTCGAACTGAAGTCGCTGAAGCTCTATCTGTGGAGCTATCGCGACCAGGGCGCCTTCCACGAGGCGGTGACCAACCAGATACTGGATGACCTGGTCGCAGCGACCAAGCCGCGCTTCATGCGCCTGCGCGCCGAGTGGTACGTGCGCGGCGGCATCTACACCACGGTCGTCGCCGAGCACCGCAAGAAAAGCTGGAAGCCGGCCGCGGTGCTCAGCTTGCCCTGAGCGCGACGCGCCAGAAGAAGCAGAAAATGTGGGAGCGGTGCTGTTGTGGGAGCGACGGAACGTCGCGACTGGTCATCGGAGCCAGCAGTCGCGACGT
>JBGSKT010000240.1:0-1531 GCA_041741075.1 Lysobacterales bacterium | reverse complement strand
GGCGCTGGCTCGCGAGCTGCACGAAGAACTCGGCATCCACATCGACCACGCCGTCCGCCTGATGAGCGTGCACCAGCCGCGCGCCACCGACTCGCTCGAACTCCAGGCCTGGCGGGTAATCGGCTACCGAGGCGAAGTCCGACCACGCGAACAGCAGCAGTTGCGCTGGTTGCCGCCGACCGGGATCGAGCCCGCGCAGCTGTGCGCCGCCGACCGACCGATCGCCCGCACCCTGCAGTGGCCGGACCAGTTGTTGATCACTCCCGATCCCGCCGACCTGCCCCGCTCCACTTTCCTGCGTCGGATCGATCATGCCATCGCCGACGGGCTGCGCCTGATCCGGCTGCGTTCAAAGCGCGCCCTGCCGGATGATCTGATCGATGCCTGCGAACGCCGGCTCACGGCTGCCGGCGGCTGCCTGCTGCTCGGCGCCGCCGACTTTCCACGACGTCGATCCAACCTCAGCGGCCTCTATCTAAGCAGCCAACAGCTCGACGGCAGCGTGCCGCAGCCACTCGACCCAGAAACTCCGGTATTCGCCTCGGTCCACCACGCCCGCGACATCGTTTGTGCCAGCGCGATCGGGGTCGATGTCCTGGTGATCGCTCCGGTACTGGCCACCGCCAGCCACCCCGAAGCGCACACGCTCGGCTGGGACGGATTCGCCAGGCTGCTGGCACAGTCATCGCTACCGGCCTTCGCTCTGGGCGGACTCCAGCGCGCGCACCTGACGCCAGCGCGCAGCCATGGCGCCCTCGGCATCGCTGCAATCGGTGGCCTGTGGCCGCCGGCCGACTGATCGCCGGCGTCTCCGCCACCTGAACCCAATGGGCCGCGGGGCACGATGGCGCAAGGCCGCCGGGACAAACCCCAGCACCGTAGGGTATTCCGCACGGTCGCGTAGTAGCATGCCGCCTGCGCCATTGGGCGGGAACCCTGCCGTGACCAGCCATTCTGCAGACGACATCGACCGTCGCGATCGCGCCCGCCAGCACCGCACCGGGCGCGGCCGATGAGCGGGTTGTTCGCAGAACTCAAACGCCGTAACGTGTTGCGTGCTGGCGCGCTCTACGTGGCGGCGGTCTGGGCGCTGGCGCAGGGGCTTGCGCAACTGCTGCCACTGTTCGGCGACTTCGATTGGGTGGTGCGCTGGTTGGTGATCGCCGGCCTGATCGGTTTCCCGTTCTGCATTGCGTTCGCGTGGTTCTATGAGTTCACGCCGCAAGGGCTCAAGCGCGAGAGCCAGGTCGATCCGGCCGATTCGGTTGCGCATCGCACCAGCCGCAAACTCGATTACGCGATCATCGGCGCACTGGCGATTGCCGTGGTGCTGCTGCTCACCGATCGCGTGGCGTTGTGGCACGACGGCAACGAGAAAGCTGTGGTACCGGAGCGGTCTATCGCGGTGCTGCCGTTCGCCGACATGAGCCCGGGCAAGGATCAGGAGTATTTCTCCGACGGTATTTCCGAGGAGCTGCTCAACCTGCTGGCAAGGATTCCCGAACTGGAGGTGACCGCGCGCACCTCGTCG
>JBGSKT010000239.1:0-1621 GCA_041741075.1 Lysobacterales bacterium | reverse complement strand
TGTTGCCCGCGGACGCCGCCGCGCTCGGCGACCGGGTATTCGATCGCCTCGACGCGGCCCTGCCCGGCAGCGACGTGATCGTCATGTTGCGCCTGCAAAAGGAACGCATGCAGACCGCCCTGTTCGGCACCGACCAGGATTACGCCGCCGACTGGTGCCTCGACCCTGAGCGCCTGGCCCGGGCCCGGCCCGACGCCATCGTCATGCACCCGGGCCCGATCAATCGCGGCGTCGAAATCAGCGCTTCCGTCGCCGACGGACCGCAGTCGGTGATCCTCGAACAGGTTGGCAACGGCGTCGCCGTGCGCATGGCGGTCATGGCGCAGTTGCTCGGCGCGGCCTGAGCTCGGCGCCATTGCAGCGCGGCTCGCGCCGACCTATGCCGCTGCGCTCAGCACCACCTCTGCCAAGTTCCCGGTCCCAAGCCACTCACTCTCCGGCCGCCTCGGCGGCGACCTTTTCCTTGCGGACGAAGACGATTTCGGGTTTGTCCCAGCTGCCGCCGACGTGATAGTGCACGGCCGACAGTTGATCCAGCGGCTTCTTCAGCATGTCCTTGGCCAGTACCCCGATGATCACCCCGACCGGGCCGGCGGCGACCGCGCCGACCAATGGCAGGGTGCTGCGCACGTGCGGTACCACGATCATTTCCTGGTCGTAGTCGCGGGCGCTGATGCCGGCACGGCCGCTGATCATGATCTTGGCCGAGGGCGCCTTGATCTTGAGGTCGGTCGTGCTGGCGTTGCCAAGATCGAGGGCGAAGCTGCCGCGGATCGAATCGAAGGCCATACCGGATTCGAACAGGTCCTTGAAATCCAGGGTCAGCCGGCGCGGGATGGCACCGAAATTGGCCAATCCGAACAGGCGCCCGGCGCCACCCGGATGGACATCCAGAAAGCGGCCTTCGCCGACTTCTCCAGTCAGCGTGCCGACCACCCGCTCGAGTGCGAAGTTGGCTGGGGAACCAGACCAGCTCCCCTGTAGTCGCGCAATGGTCTGGCCACCGGCGATGGCGCTGTCGTAGCCCAGGCCATTGAGCATCTTGCCTACGTCTTCGGCACTGAAGTTGATGTCGAGCGCGCTGCTTTCCAAGCCATCGATCAGCGACCACTGGCCGGTGGCGCGCATCGTCAATTCGGGCGATTGGGTATCCATCTCTTCGATCCGCATGCCCTGCGCATCGGGGCGGGTTTCGATGCGGGTGCGGCCAAAGTGCGCGCGTCCGAGCTTCATATCCCCGATCGAGGCATGCAGCGGCGGAATGCGCGCCGGGTCGGTCGCGCTTGCGCTTCCGGCCTGAGCATTCGGATCCGCCTCCGGCCAGTGCATGGTGGCAAACTGGGCGGTGATGCCGCCGGGCTCGGCACCGCTGCTGACCACGTCGACGTCGCCGTCGATGCCGTCGCCGTGCAGTGAAATGCGCGTGTGCGGCGATTTTCCGCGCACCGAGATATCGCTGTTGGCGAAGCTGCGGCCAAACAGGTCGAGTTGTTCGGCGTGCACATCGGCACTGAGCAAGACGCCCTCTGCGTCGACGCCGCCAGTGCTGGCGCCGACCAGGGTCGCCCAGCCGATCAGGTCGGCGGCGGTGACGGCACCGCTGATGCGCACGCCGGCGGCC
>JBGSKT010000238.1:0-3110 GCA_041741075.1 Lysobacterales bacterium | reverse complement strand
CCGACGGCCGCGCAGATCGAGCCGGTGCCGCTCGGCCAGGTCGGCGACCAGTCCGCTGCCATCGGTGTTGTCGCCGAGCCAGCCGTCGTCGATACGCTGGATGGTATTTACCACCCCGGCACGGCGCGCGCGTTCGCTCTGGCGGCTGCAGGCGCTGAAGGCGTCGAGCTTGTGTGGCAGGGTGATATTGGCGCCGACCCCGCCATCGCGGGCAAAGCGGTCCAGCGCCTCGGCCAGCTGGCCGGCCGGCGTTTCGATGGCCTGGTATTCGAGCGCGATTCCGGCCGTCTCGGCGAAGCGTCGGTGGATGCGCGGCGACAGCGAATGCTTGATCGGCGAACCGAACACGGCAAAGCGCGGGATGAGCATCGGGGCTCCGCTGGCCATCATGGTGGTTTCGTGCATGGGCTTTCCTCGGGATGGAATGGCGAGAACGGGATTTAGCGGGTCAGCCAGGCGACCAGCCGGTCGGCGAATCGCCCGTACGGCGGTCGAAACAGGGCCAGGGCACTGAAGCGGGCCTGATAGAACACCGGCTTTTGTTTGCTGAAAGTGAGAAAGCCGGCATGCCCGTGGTAATGGCCCATGCCGCTCGGGCCGACCCCGCCGAAGGGCAGGGCGTCCTGGGCGACATGGAACAGGGTGTCGTTGACCGATACGCCGCCGGCTTCGGTGTGCTGCAGCAGATGTTGGGTACGTGCGCGATCATGGTCGAAATGGTACAGGGCGAGCGGCTTCGGACGCCGATTGATGTAGTCGATCGCGGCCGACACGCTCTCGCAGTCGACCAGGGGCAGGATCGGCCCGAATATTTCATCCTGCATCAGCCGCATGGAGTCGTTGACCCCGGTGACCACGGTCAGCGGAAACAAGCGTCGGCCCGGATCGCCGTGGCCGCCCAGGGCGACCACGGTGGCGCCTTTCTGCCGGGCGTCGTCGAGGTAGCCGGAAAGGCGCGCGTACTGGCGATCATTGACCACGCTGGTGGCATCCGGCGAGCGCTCGATTTCGGGATATGCCCTTTCGACCATGGCGCCGAGCGCGGCGATGAAGCCGGGCTGCGCCGCGCGTGGCAACAGCACATAGTCCGGGGCGATGCAGGTCTGCCCGGCGTTGAACAGTTTGCCGGCGCCGATCCGCTCGGCCGCGGTCGCGATCGGAAAACCCGGCGCAATGATCGCTGGCGACTTGCCGCCCAGCTCCAGGGTCAGCGGGGTCAGGTTGGGGGCGGCGGCGGCCATCACCATGCGGCCGACCGCGGTCGAACCGGTAAAGAACAGGTGATCGAAGGGCAGCGCCGCGAATGCCGCAGCGACTCGGTCATCGCCCAGCACGCAGGCGACGCGGTCCTCGGGAAACAGCGCGGCCAGAAATTCGCGCAGCAGCTCGGCGGTGCGCGGGGTGTGTTCGGATGGCTTCAACAGCACCCGATTGCCGGCGGCGAGCGCGCTGACCAGCGGTACCAGAGCCAGGTTCACCGGATAATTCCACGGCGAAATAATGCCGACCACGCCGACCGGCTGGAAGCGCAATTCGGCCCGTGCCGGCAAAAAATTGACATCGACCGGGCAGGGCTGCGGGCGCATCCACTGGCGCAGATGGGCGCGGATGTGGTTGATCTCCTTCAGCACCGGCATGCCATCGGCGGCCACCGACTCGTGCCAGGAACGCTGGCCGAAATCGGCCGCCATGGCCGCAGCAAAGTCGTTCAGCCGGGCCTTGAATGCGGCACGCAAGCGCTTCAGATCGGCCATGCGCTCGGCATAATCCGCGACATGTAGGCGTTGCGCCGCACGCTGGCGATCGAGCAGCGCAGTGAGCGCCGCGTTCGGGTGTCCGCTTGCGGCAGTGGGGGTGGTGGAATAGGTTGCGGCGTTCATGATGGTTCCTGGCGGTGACGGCGCGATGTACCTTGGCCAAGGCAGTTTAGCGCCCGGACCTGCCGGGAAGGGCCAGCCCTGACAGAGGACAGAAGACGGAGGACAGACGACAGAAGAGCCGAAACAGCCGCATCTGCGTTTGCTGTCTTCTGTCTTCTGTCTTCTGTCCTCTGTCCTCTGTCCTCTGTCCTCTGTCTTCTGTCTTCTGGAAGCAACGTGCCGTCGCTCCCACAACTGCGCATGCCGGCAAAATATTTGTCCTTCCTGCACGATCTGGGACATGATGGGTGCACGGTCGGTTTGCGGCCGGCGCCTTCGGCGTGAACCGAACCAGGATTTGCCTCCATGCAGAACATTCGAAGCTACAAAGCGCAGCGGCCGCGGCTGGCCGCTGGCGTGTATGTCGACCCGGCCGGGTTGGTGATCGGCGATGTCGAGATCGGCGAGGATTCGTCGATCTGGCCATTTGCGGTGGTGCGCGGCGATGTGCACGAGATCCGCATCGGTGCGCGCAGCAATATCCAGGACGGCGCGGTGTTGCATGTCACCCACGACGGACCGACCACGCCGGGCGGTTTTCCGCTGCTGATCGGCGACGACGTGACCGTCGGCCACGGCGCGGTGCTGCACGCCTGCACGGTCGAGGACGCCTGTCTGATCGGCATGCACGCGACCGTGCTCGATGGCGCGATCGTGCGCCGCCATGGTTTCGTCGCTGCCGGTTGCCTGGTGCCGCCGGGCAAGGTCGTCGGTCCCGGCGAAATGTGGTTGGGCAATCCCGGGCGCAAGGTGCGCATGCTCGGTGAGCAGGAAATCGCCATGCTGTACTACTCGGCCAAGCACTACGTGAAGCTCAAGAACGATTATCTGAACGAGTCGGTGCCGATCGCGCAGATGATTGTTTGAGGGGCTGGGGGCTGGGAGCGCCGAGCACCAGCTCGGCATGGTGGATGCGCTGCGCTTATCCACCCTACTTCCGCCGCCCCGGCGCAGCCGGTTTCACGGCTGGGTGGCGTTGTCGGTTCGCTGCTATCGGACGATGATGGGCACGTTGCGCTTTGCCCATCCTGGGTCGCCCGTCTCCCAATTCCCGATTCCCAACCCATGCCCGCGCCGCGCTCCTTCCCGATCGAAGCCGAATTGCCGCAGATCCTGGCCAGTCTGGCCGGGCATCCGCGGCTGGTGCTGGAAGCCCCGCCCGGCGCCGGCAAGACCACCCAGGTGCCGCTC
>JBGSKT010000237.1:0-3842 GCA_041741075.1 Lysobacterales bacterium | reverse complement strand
GGATTCGGCCAGCGGCGAATGGTGCGCAAAGCCCATCGCCACAGCCATCGGCAGCGCCGACAGCAAACCAGCCTGGGCCAGCCAGGCAAAAGGCGGATAGGCGAGAACGCGGCGCAACCAGGCCGCCAGCGCCGCCGACAGACCAAACAGCACCAACGCCGCGTCGATCTCGCGCGAGGCCGTGACGTGGCGATCGATTTCGGTCAGGCCGCCCGCTATCCACCAGCAGAATGCCCAGACCGCAAGCGAACGCGGCCAGGCCACCGCGGGCGCCAGACGCTGGTAGTAAATGCCGCTGGTCAGTCCGGACAATGTCAGCAGCAGGGCGCCAAAACCGAAGGCGTGGCCGCGGCCACCGTGGCCGTGTTCGAATCCATGCATCAGCAGGGCGCCGCCGGCCAGCAATTGCAGCAACAGCCCCACCCAGCGCAGGCGGCGTTCCGACTGGACCAGGCCGAGCCAGACCAACAACGCCCCCTCGATCGCCCAACTGGCCGAGGTCCAGCGCGCCGACAGCGCCAACGGGATCGCCAGGGTGGCAAATACCAGGGCCAGGCCGGTGTAGGCCTGGCGCCAGCGACCGAGACCGGCGTGGCGCCAGACCAGACCCGCGAGCAGGGCATAGACCAGGGCCAGCGCCAGCGCGCTCCAGGCCAGGCCGTAGCGATCGTCGGCGAGCAGGGCCGCCTGCAGACCGAATCCGACCAGCGGCGTGCCGAACACCAACGAACCGTGCACATGGTCGCGCTCGGCCGGATCGGTCGGGCGCAGCGCCGGCAACAGCGGGATCAGCAGGTACAGCAAGTAGAACGCGATCAGGAACGGTTCGGTGCTATCGAACAGCGCCGGTTGATAGCGCAGCACGCCCCAGATCGTCGCCACCACGAAAGTGAACAGGAAACCGAGCAGGTTGAGCACGCGCCAGCCCCGCGCCCAGCTGATCGCGAGAATGGCCAGATTGAGCAGCAGGTAATAGCCGAACAGCGCGACGTGGTTGCCGCTGCCGGAAGAAGCCAGGATCGGCGCGGCAAAGCCGCCGATGATGCCGAATACCGCTAGTCCCAGGGAGTTCTGGATGATCGCGAGCAGCGCGCAGCCGACGGTCAGCACGATCAGCAACACGAAGCACAACCCGGCCGGCAGCAGGTGATAAAGCCGGTAGGCGGAAAACACGGTCAGCATCAACAGGCCGATCGCCGCCCCCTGCAGGCTGAGCGCGAACACGGGTCGCCGACTGCGCTGGCGAAATCCAAACGCCAGCGCGGCGATGCCGGCCACGGCCACCGTGATGAAGCGGTATTCGACCGGAACATCCAGCCAGCCCTGGGCGGCGGCGTAGCGATACAAGGCGCCAACCCCGATGAACAGCAGCCCGAGGCCGATGTGGGCGACCCAGTTGCCTTCGCCGAACCAGCGCCAGAATCCCGCCGGTTCGGAACGGGGCGGCGGCGACGCAGCCGGTGGCGGTGGCGATCCCGGTGCGATTTCGATGGCCGCATTCAGGTTTTCGTGGGAGCGACGGAACGTCGCGACTTGGTGATCATGGGCGTCGTCGCGACCCTCCGCTTGCTCCCACAAAACCGCGGCCGGCGGTAGCGGTGGCGGCAGGGTTCCCGTTGGCGGCGCTGGCGCCGGAACCGGAACCGGAACCGGAACCGGAACCGGAATGGATCCAGCGTCAGCGGCAGCTATTGCCATTGGCCCCGGCTTCCCAGACCGGGCGCGGTCCGCGGCGGCCAGCTGGCGCAGGCCGGCTTCCAGCCGTGCCAGGCGATCGCGGATAGCCAGCCATTGTCCGAACAGCACGCCGATCAGGGCGCCAGCGATCAGTCCCAGCGATGACGCTTTGGTGGCACCGGCCGCCAGTCCGAACAGGCCACCGATCAAAGCAAATACGAAGCTCATCCAGACCTCCCCCTGCATTCCGGTGGGAGTATGCCATGAGCGGCGGCGAGCACCGCGCCGCTCAGCGATACGGAGAAACCTGGCCGTCGGGGCGGGTCTTGAAACGACGATGCACCCACAGGTATTCGGCCGGCGCCTCGCGTACCATCTGCTCAATCAGGGCGTTGATCCGCGCACTGTTGTCCGCGGCCGTCTCGCCGGCCAGATCGGGCAGCGGCGGGCCCAGCCGCAGCCGGTAAGCGCCGGTGCCGTCGCGGCGATGGAAGAACGGCACCACCGCGGCACCGGTCAGGCGCTGCAACTGGTGGGTGGCGGTGATGGTCGCCGCCGGCAGGCCGAAGAAGGGGGCGAATACCGAGTCCTGGCCGAGCATGTCCTGATCCGGGGCGTACCACAGAATGCCGCCCTGCTTCAGGAAACGCAGCGCCGGCCGCAACTGATCGCGCGCGAACATGGCGCTGGCGTAGCGCAGTCGGCCGCGCCGGATCGCCCATTCCAGCACCGGGTTGCGGTGCCGGCGGTACATGGCGGCAGCGGGGATCTGCGAGCACAGCAGGCGCCCGCAGATGTCCAGGGTGAAGAAGTGTCCGGACAGCATCAGCACGCCGCGGCCTTGGGCCTTGAGCTGGTGCAGGATCTCGATACCCTCGATGTGCAGCCCGCGTTCCCAGCGCGCACTGCTGCCCCACCAGGCGCGGGCGAATTCGTAGCTGCCCTCGCCCAGGGCCAGAAAGTTCTGCTGCAAAAGGCGCTGGCGCGCGGCGGCCGACCAGTCCGGAAAGCACAGTTCGATGTTGCGCCGCGCGATGCGCACCCGTTCCCCAGCCAGACGCCGCATCAGCCAACCGAGGGCGCGCCCGATCCGGCGTCCGAGTACCGCGGGCAGGTTCCCGTACAGCACCAGCACGGCGATACCCAGCCAGGCGGGCCAGTGGTGCGGGGCGAGTAGGCGGCGGTCGAAAGGCATGCGCGAATGGTAACGGTGTTTGTAGGAGCGACGTGTACGTCGCGACCGGCAATCAATGCGACCGTTGTGGGAGCGACGGCACGTAGCGACTGGTGATTGATGCGACAGTCGCGACGTGCCGTCGCTCCCACAAAAGCACGAGACCCCGATGCGAGCTCGGTTATTCTTGCGCTTGAGCCTGGACCCGACATGTTTCTGCTGCGCGCGATCTACAACCTGACCATGCGACTGCTGACCCCGGTGATCCTGTACCGGCTGGCGCTGCGTGGATTGCGTAATCGCGAATATTTTTCGCGCTGGCGGGAACGCTTCGGGTTTTTCCCGGCGCCCGGCATCGGCCGCTCGATCTGGGTGCACGCGGTCTCGGTCGGCGAGGTCAATGCCGCCGCGCCGCTGATCGAAGCGCTGATGCAGCGCTTCGCGGGTTGGCCGATGGTGGTCACCACGGTCACCCCGACCGGGTCGGCGCAAGTGCAGAAACTGTTTGGTGACCGGGTATTCCACGTGTATCTGCCCTACGACCTGCCGGGCTCGGTCAAGCGCTTTCTCAGTCGGGTGCGACCCAGGCTGGCGCTGGTGATGGAAACCGAGATCTGGCCGAACCTGTTTTTCATCTGCCGGCGTCGCGGGATTCCGATCGTGATCGCCAACGCGCGCCTGTCGGAACGTTCGTTGCGCGGCTATAGCCTGATCTGGCCGCTGGTGCGTTCGGCGATCCGCTGCGCCAGTTTCGTCGCCGCATCCAGCCAGCAGGATGCCGCCCGCTTGCTGACCCTGGGCGCAGTGCCGGAGCGGACCCGGGTGGTCGGCAACGTGAAGTTCGATATGCGTGTGCCCGAGGGCCTGGCCCAGGTCGGCTGGCAGGCTCCAAAGGAAGGCGTCTACCCCGTGCAGGTGGAGCTCTTCCCCCACCCACCCCAGGATGGCCGGGACTTCCGCTTCACCTCCCCCCTGCTGGCCACCGGAAAGC
>JBGSKT010000236.1:0-1758 GCA_041741075.1 Lysobacterales bacterium | reverse complement strand
CCGTCGCCCCGGCGGACGCCGGGGCCCAGTGCCGGGGATTCGATGGTGTTCGGAACTGGGCCCCGGCATCCGCCGGGGCGACGGCTTTTTCCGACTCCCGACTCCCACAACAACCAATGGAAAACAAGCATGGCAATGCCCCGAAACCGCGTTGTCAAAGGCTTTCGGGCACGGAGCTTGCAGTAGACTCCGCAGTCAACAGGGCGCATTGGATGCGGTAATCAAGCGTTTTCCGACACGGCGACCGGCCGTTCGGCGGTGCCTGCACGCAGGCCCAGATCATGCCCGTCAACGGGTAGGAGTATTCGTCATGACCATCGCAAACTTCTTCCGCGGATGCGCGGCGCGCAGCCTAACCCGGCTGTTGCTGTTGTTGTCCATGTTGATGCTGGCGGCGCCGCTGTCGGCGCAGGTGGTGTACAGCTACGACAACAACACCGCGCTGGCGATCACCGACAATTCCGGCTGTGCGAGTTTCAGCGAGCATGCCTATGTGGTCGCCGACAGCTTCACCGTGGGCGATATCGCGATCGGGGTCGACATCGACCATACCTGGCGCGGCGATCTACGCTTGATCCTGGTGGCGCCGGATGGCAGCAGCATCACCCTGCCGAATGAGAACGCCAACGACAGTCGCGATAATTACCGGGTGATGTTCTCGGCCAACCCCGAGGGCGTCCGCGACGATAATGATGCCGATCCGCTGGCGAATGCGCCGTTTCGACGCCTGGTCAATGCCAACAACATCAACTTCTTCAGCGGCAGCGCCCAGGGCACCTGGCGCCTGCGCGTCTGCGATCTCGCCGCTCAAGATGTCGGCACGCTCAACGCCTCGCGCCTGGTGCTGCGCGACGCGGCCGGTTCGGCGCCCGCGTTGTGCGGCTCCAACCTCACTTACGACTGGGCCGCCAACGGCAATAACCAGCCCTTTGTCAGCGCCAGCGTCGGCGGGGTGACGATCAGCCAGGGCACGACCAGTGGCGAGGCCCCGGCCGATGGTGGTGGCGGCGTGCCGAGCTTCGTGACCACGACCGGGACCAATGGCAATCACCCCGGCTACTACGTGCTGACCATGGACACCGGTGGTGATACCGAGCTGTCGATCGAGCACACGACCTTCAACTTCTCCGAGCCGGTGTCCTCGCTCAGCCTGACCATGCTGGATGTGGACCGAGTGAATGGTCGCTGGGAGGACTACATTCGGGTGGAGGGTTTCGATGTCGGCGGCAACTCGGTCCCAAGACAGATCGTGGTGGCCAACGCACAGTTGAGTTTTGCCGGCGACTGGCTGGAGGCCGATCAATCGGCCGCGCCCAACGCCACCGCTGGCAATTTCACCGTGCAGTTTGTCCGCGCGGTGAGCTCGGTCCGGGTTACCTATGCCCAGGGCGACGAACCGCAGACCAATTCGGTGTTCCAGATCGTCGGCATTTCCGATTTCAATTTCTGTGCGTTCGATTACGGCGACGCCCCGGCCAGCTACAACACCGCCATTGCCGGTGGCTCCGTGGCGCGACATATGCTGCCGGACCGCAATCTATACCTGGGCACCACTCCCGATGGCGAGGCCGATGGCAACCCGGGTGCCAGCGCCGATGGCGACGGCGCCGACGAGGATGGGGTGACCTTTCCGACCAAGATCAGCCCGGTCGGAGCGCCGCAATTCTGGCGCTGCGGAACCTACGACACCGCCGTGGGCGAGTATTGCGTGAGTGTCTCCGCCACCAACAACACGGCCAGTGCGGCGCAGTTGGTCGG
>JBGSKT010000235.1:0-3608 GCA_041741075.1 Lysobacterales bacterium | reverse complement strand
CCGATCTGTCACCGCGATGGACGCGCTTGGCCAGCTCGGCTTTGCCCGGCTGTCGATTGCCACGGTGCCGGGCAAGCAGCAAGGCCAGCAGTGAACCCGGCCCGCGCTTCCTGGCTGGCGACCTGGGGACGGCTGCTCGGTTATCTGCGGCCGCACCGCGCGCTGGCGGGTCTGGCGCTGGTCGGAATGGTGCTGGAGGCGCTGATGGCCGGCGCCTTCACCGCGTTGATGAAGCCGATGGTCGACGGCACTTTTGTGCATCGTGATCCGGCGGTGATGCGCTGGCTGCCGCTGGCGATCGTCGGCATTTTCGTCGTTCGCGGCAGCGGCGCCTTTTTGGCCGATGTCGGCGCCTCCCGGGTCGGGCGTTCGGTGGTGCTGGCGCTGCGCACCGAACTGCTCGACAAGTACCTGCGCCTGCCCTCGTCCTGGTTCGACCGCGAAGCCACTGCGGCCATGGTCTCGCGGCTCAATTACAACGCCGAACAGGTCGCGCAGGCGGCCAGCGACGCGGTCAAGATCATGGTCACCGAGGTGCTGACCATCGTCGTGCTGTTGGCGGTGATGCTGGCGCAGAGCGTACAACTGACCTTGACCATGGCGGTGATGGCGCCGGTGATCGGCCTGATCGTGGCGCGGGTCGGCCGCCGCTACCGACGCATCAACCAGAACATCCAGGACGCCTATGCCGCGATGACGCACAGCGCCGAGCAGGCATTGAATGGCCAGGAGATGGTCAAGATCTATGCCGCCCGGGCGAGCGAGGTCGCGCGTTTCGCCACCCAGGCGCGACGCAATTTCCGGCTCAACATGAAAGTGGTGGTGACCCAGGCGGCGAGCACCAGCGTGGTCCAGATTCTGGCCGCGAGCGCGCTCGCCACCATCGTCTACGTGGCCGGGCGGGCCGCCGTGCGCGACGGCATGACCGCCGGCATGTTCGTCGCCCACATCAGCGCGATGATGGTGATGCTGCCCTCGATCAAACGGGTGACCAATGTGCAGACCATCACCCAGCGCGGCGTGACCGCGGCCGCCAGTCTGTTCGAGGTGATCGACACCGACGAGGAAGTCGACAGTGGCCGCAGGCCGTTGACGCGCGCGCGCGGCGAGATCGTGTTCGACCGGGTCGGTTTTCGCTATCCGGGCAGCGACCGGCAGGTGCTCGAGCAGATCGATCTCCGCATCCCGCCGGGCAGCCTGACCGCCATCGTCGGTCGTTCCGGCAGTGGCAAGAGCACGCTGCTGCGGCTGCTGCCGCGCTTCTATCAGCCGGTCAGTGGGCGGGTGCTGCTCGACGGTGTCGAGCTCAACGACTATCCATTGGCCGACCTGCGCCGGCAGATCGCCGTGGTCAGCCAGAACGTGGTGCTGTTCGACGATAGCGTGGCCAACAACATCGCCTTCGGCTGCAATGCCGGGGCCAGTCTGCAACGGATCGAGGCCGCAGCCGCGGCGGCCAATGCGCTCGACTTCATCCGCGAATTGCCGGAGGGCTTCGCTACCCGCATCGGTGATCGTGGCGTGCTGCTCTCCGGCGGCCAGCGTCAGCGCCTGGCGATCGCGCGGGCGATCCTCAAGGATGCCCCGATCCTGATCCTCGACGAAGCCACCGCCGCGCTCGACACCGAATCCGAGCGCCTGATCCAGCAGGCGCTGGATCGCATCTTTGTTGGCCGTACCGCCCTGGTCATCGCGCACCGGCTGTCGACCATCGAGCACGCCGACCAGGTGGTGGTGCTGGACCAGGGGCGGATTCTGGAAGTGGGCCGGCACGCCGAATTGCTGGCGCAGGATGGTGTCTACGCCAGGCTGCACGGACTGACCGACCCGGCGCCGGATCGTGCGCGGACGTCGGCATGAAACCCTGGCGCAGCCAGTTGGGCGACTGGTTGCAGGCGCGCTGGTACCAGCGGGCGCCAGTGCCCTGGTGGCTGGGCTGGCTGGAGTCGCTGTACACGATCGCGCTCGGCCTGCGCCGGCGTGCCTATGCCAGCGGCTGGCTGCGCTCGACCCGGCTGGCGGTGCCGGTGCTGGTGGTCGGCAATCTGACCGTGGGCGGCACCGGCAAGACCCCGCTGGTCGCCTTGCTCGCCAGGGAACTCAGTGATCGCGCCTGGCGACCGGGCATCGTCCTGCGTGGTTATGGTGCCGCCGGCCGTGCCCGCTTGTTGCCGACCACCGCGCGTCCAGGCGAGTTCGGCGACGAAGCGGTGTGGCTGTCCCGGTCCACCGGCTGCCCGGTCGCGATCGGTGCCGACCGGGTCGCCGCTGCCCGACTGCTGATCGCAAAGGGCTGTGACCTGGTGCTCAGTGATGACGGCTTGCAGCACTGGGCGCTGGCGCGCGATATCGAGGTGCTGGTGATCGATGGCGAGCGCCGCTTTGGCAATGGCCGCCTGCTGCCGGCAGGGCCGTTGCGCGAGCCGGCGCAGCGCGCCCTACGGGTCGACTACCGAGTGGTCAACGGTGGCCCGGTCGCCGACGGCGAAATCCCGATGCGGGTGGCGGCGCACATGGCCGTGCGCCTTGGCGATCTGGGCCAGCCAGTGCCGCTGGAAAATTGGCGCGACCGGCGCGTGCATGCGGTCGCCGGGATCGGCAATCCGGAACGGTTTTTCCGCATGCTGGAATCCCTGGGCCTGCGGGTTGATCGGCATCCGTGGCCGGATCATCATCGCTTCGACGGTTCGGAGTGTCGATTCGACGACGACGCCCCGGTCCTGGTCACCGAAAAGGACGCGGTGAAACTGGCCCAGTTTGTCTACCAACGGGTCTACGCGGTGCCGATCGAACTGGAATTGCCGCCACCCTGGATCGATCAGATCCAGCAAAGACTATTTGTGCTCAGGGCCACTGCCGATGTCAAACCCAACTGAGTTTGTGGTGGCCATTCCGGCCCGCTATGGCTCGACCCGGCTGCCGGGCAAGCCGCTCCGCTAGAGCAGCGGAAGATATTTGGCGGGGCCAGCGGTCGCGAACGCCTTCATCGCGCTCCAGGCAATACTTCGAATAAAGGCGACCCAGCACGGCCCTCGCTTTTTCGTCCGGCCCAACTGGCAAAGCGCGACTGTCTCTGAGGTCCGAAGCCTCTATCATGCGCTTCAACTGTGCGATGCTGTCTCTCGCGACTGAGAGAGCGGCACTGCTGAATTGCGAGCGTGCAGCCTTCGGGGAATTGCTCAAGAGAGCCCGCAGCCAGCCCCGCGTCACACGCCGAAATGGGGCCAGCTCAGGGGCGGTGTAGGATCGCTTCGCGGGATGCCCGTGTCGTTGCTTGTGCCTTTGGTGCTGATCGCACAACGATCTGCTGAAGCCTGTACCGGCGCGCGCTTGCGAGGGTCTTCCTGAGCACGGCGGGCACCAGCGACACAGCCCCGCTCCCTCTCCCGCGTGTTTCTGCACTGCGGCGAGCCGAGTGCGCCTGTCAGTCGCCATGAGTCTAATCGCTCTAACTCGACGCCGCACGCGCCGCCGGGGGGTGAGGCTCTTGAAGGTGGCTGACGCGAATTCTGTCGCGCCTCGGTCGATTTGAGGGGGCCGGTGATGCGCCCACATCCGACCTCACTTCAAAAACCAGCACAGTCTTGCCCTCCGAGGAAGACGCGGTC
>JBGSKT010000234.1:0-2926 GCA_041741075.1 Lysobacterales bacterium | reverse complement strand
GCGCGGCGACCGCGCCGGCGACGCCGCTGCCCGAGACCAGCACATCGAAGCGACTCATGGCGCGATGCCCCGATAACCCATGCCGGCACGCGCCATTTGCCCCTGCAGGGCCGGCAAACGGTCGGCCGCAAGCATTGCCACGGCGCGCAGCATCTGGTGGGGAAGCGAGGCGCCGCGAGTGAGCCGCACCAGGCCATCGCTCATGGCGATGGTCTGGGCACGATCTGCCTGGCGCGACGCGGCATAGGCACCAAGGGTGGATTCGGCGCCGGGGTCGGCTGCGGTGAGCACGGCATCGGCCAACGCTCCGGCGTCGCGCAAGCCCAGGTTGAAACCCTGGGCACCGATCGGGTGGATGGTCTGCGCGGCATTGCCGATCAAGACCACGCGGCGATCGCATACCTGCTCGGCCACCGTCAGCGCCAAGGGCCAGGCCTGACGTCGGCCAACCCGGGTGAAGCGGCCGAGCCGGAAGCCGAAGCGTTGCTGCAGCATCGCGATGAATCCGCTGTCGTCCAGCGCCAGGCTCGCTTCGGCAGTGGCGGCGGGCACCGTGCAGACCACGCCGCAGCGCTGCTCGGCTAGCGGCAGCACCGCCACCGGCCCGCTGCTGGTGAAGCGTTCGAACGCGCGTCCGTGATGGGCCACACTGGTGGTCGCGGAACAGACGATGGCGGTCTGCTGGTAATCAAAGCGTTCGACGGTGATACCGAGCCGGGCGCGGATCGACGATTCACTGCCATCGGCCGCGACCAGCAGGCGCGCCCTGGCCTCGGCCGGGACACCCGCCTGCTGCCAGCGGATGTCCACCGCGTCGTCGGCGAGCACAAAGTCCAGCAATTCTGCGGGACGCAATCGGCGGATGTAAGGCGCCCGGTCCAGGCGCTGTTCCAGCGCCCCGACCAGCAGTCGAGCCGGCACGGTCAGTCCAAATGCATCGACACCGTGACTGCGGGCGTCGAGCAGCACCCGTCCGAACTCGCCGGCACGGGAAATGTGGATCTGCCGGATCGGGTGGCCGGCCGCCGCCTGCGGAAAGGCATCGAGTTCGGTCAGCCGCTCGACACTGGCCCGGGCCAGGGCGAAGTGACGCTCGTCCCAGGCTACCGGCCGATCCGGTCCAAGGGCGCTGGCATCGAGCAACAGGACCCGCCGCCCGTGCCCGTCCAATGCCGCAGCCAGGCTCATGCCGACCAGTCCACCGCCGACGATCGCGACATCGAATAAATCATGCATCGGGCAATGATACGGGAAGCGGGAAGGCGCAGGAGAGAATTGTAGGAGGGGAATTGTGGGAGCGACGGCACGTCACGACTGTCGCTTCGATAGCCAAATCGAGACGGGCCGTCGCTCTCACATTCACCGCCCCTTCATCGCCCTGTCGCGATGTGCCATCGCTCCTACATTTGGCGCCCCCCCCACTGCTACACTTCGCCCTCTGTTTTCCGATCACTGGAAGCCCGCATGCCCGAATTCCGCGCCACCGAATCTCGCCGGTCCACCCCGGGCCTCGAACTCTCGATCGTTGCCGGCATGGTGCTGCTTGCCGCGCTGTCGAGATTGCTTCCGCACCCTTGGAATTTCAGCCCGCTGGAAGCCATGGCCTTGTTCGCCGGCGCGCGCATCGCGAATCGCACGCTCGCCCTGCTGGTGCCGTTGGCGGCGCTGCTGGCGTCGGACTTGTTCCTCGGCTTCTACCCCGACATCTGGGTGGTCTACGCCTGTTTTGCGGCGATGGCGCTGGCCGGTCGGGGCCTGCGCCGAGCCGGACCGGGCCGGATCGCGGCCTATGGGCTGGCTTCGGCGGTGGGTTTTTTCCTGATCACCAACTTCGCGGTGTGGGCGATCGGTGATATGTACCCGAATACCGGGGCCGGGCTGGCGGCGAGCTATATCAGCGCGCTGCCGTTCCTGCAGAACCAGCTCGCTGGCGTGGCCTGCTACAGCCTGTTGTTGTTCGGTGGCTATGCCCTGCTCGGGCACGCGCTGCCGCAGCTGAGCGTTGACCGCGGACGTGCGTCTTAAGCAGTATGGGCAACCGGCTCAGCAAAATCTACACGCGCACCGGCGACGATGGCAGCACCGGGCTCGGCGACGGTAGCCGCGTCGCCAAGGACAGCCTGCGGGTCGAGGCGTTCGGCACCGTGGACGAATTGAACAGCGCGATCGGCCTGATCATCGCGGCCGATCCGGGTCCTGGCGTCGTCGAATTGCTGACCGCCATTCAGCACGAGCTGTTCGATCTTGGCGGTGAGCTGTGCATCCCCGGCAGCAGCCTGATCGATGCCAGCGACATCGCGCGTCTGGAACAACGTCTGGACGCACTCAATGCGGACCTGCCGCCGCTCAAGGAGTTCATCCTGCCGGGTGGCGGTCTGGCCGCCAGCCACTGCCATCTGGCGCGAACCATTGCCCGCCGCGCAGAGCGGGCCACGGTCAGTCTGGCCGCCGCCGAGGCGGTACGCCCGCAGGCGATCCAATACTTGAACCGCCTGTCCGATCTGCTGTTCGTGCTTGCCCGCGTGCTCGCCCGCGGCGGAGGCCACGGCGAGACGCTGTGGAAGCACGAACGCCGACAGCGCGGTTGAGCATCCGGGCACCCCGATGATCTTCACCCACCCCTCCTGTTTCGAGCATGACATGGGCGAAGGTCATCCAGAATCGCCGGCGCGTCTGGCGGTGGTGATCGATGCCCTGCAAAACCCGCGGTTCGATGCGATCGAGTGGCGCCGTGCGCCGGCCGCCACCGTCTTGCAATTGCTGCGCGTCCATGATCGCTCACTGATCGATCGGGTATTCAACAGCGTACCCAACGATGGCTATCACCGGCTCGATCCGGATACCGCGATGACCCGCGGTTCGCTACAGGCATCGCTGCATGCCGCCGGTGCGGCCGTGGCCGCGGTCGAGCTGGTACTCGCCGGCA
>JBGSKT010000233.1:0-15098 GCA_041741075.1 Lysobacterales bacterium | reverse complement strand
CCGCCAGCAGGCCGAACTGCACCTGCCGCACAGTGCCGCGCGGCTGCGTTCGCGCCTGTTTGCGGCCGGTGTGGTGGCCGCCGAGCAAAGTGGCGAAGACGGCTGGCAGTTGTCGATCGACGCCCCGCAGGACCGCATCGCACCGTTGTTCGGCCTGCCCGATGGCGACGGCGACTGGCTGCGCGCGCACTTGAATCCGTCTGGTTTGCCGCCAGCTTGAACGCTTGCCGTTGCTGGCCGGAGGCGGCCCGCTACAATGGCCGCGCCGCGCGCGGCCGGCCGCACCCGCTGACCCCTTTGACTGTGACGAGAGACCCCATGGCCTGGAACGAGCCCGGAAAAGACAAGAAGCGCGACCCTTGGGCAGAGGGCGATCCCTCCGATCTCGATCAGGCCCTGCGGCAACTGAAGGAACGCTTCGGGCGGCTGTTCGGCGGTGGCGGTGGCGGCGACGGTGCTGGTGGCGGTAGCGGTAGCGGCGGCGGCTTCGGCATGATCGCGCTCATCGTGCTGGCCCTGGTGCTGGTGGTGGCGCTGTTCGATTCGTTCCAGCAGGTCAACGAATCCACCCGTGGCGTGGTGCTGCGTTTTGGCAAATACCAGCGCACCATGGGCGCCGGGCTCAACTTCAAGTGGCCGCGGCCGATCGAGGAAGTGCGCATCGTCGAAATCGCCCGGGTGCAGAGTTTCTCCGCGCAGCGGGTGCGCATGCTGACCAGCGACGAAAACCTGCTCGATATCGACTTCAACGTGCAATACCGGGTCGAAGACCCGCAGCAGTGGCTGTTCGGCATACGCAGCCCGGAAGGCACTCTGGCCGAGGCCGCCGAGAGCGCGGTGCGCCAGGTGGTCGGGGCGCATTCGATGGACACCATCCTGTCCGAGGAACGCACCGCGATGGCCCAGGACGCCAAGTCCGACCTGCAGAAACTGCTCGAGAACTACCACACCGGCATCGTGGTCACCAATGTCAACTTCCAGAACCTGCGGCCGCCGGAGCGGGTGCAGGCCGCGTTCGACGACGCGATCGCCGCGCGCGAGGACAACCAGCGCTTCAAGAACCAGGCCGAGGCCTATTCCAGCAAGGTATTGCCGGAGGCGCGCGGCCACGCGGCGCGCATCCGCACCCAGGCCGAGGGCGAAAAGCAGTCGCTAATCGCCAAGGCGACCGGCGAAACCAACCGCTTCGAGCTGCTGCTTGGTGCCTACCAGAAGGCGCCGCTGGTGACCCGCCGTCGATTGTTTCTGGAGACCATGCAGGAAGTGCTGGCCAACAATCCCAAGCTGATGATCGACGTGCGCTCGGGCAGCAACAGCCTGATGCTGCTGCCCCTGGAAAAACTGTTGCAGGGCGCCGGGGTGGCGGCCCTGCCGGGCACCGGCGCAGCCTCCGCTTCCGGCAGCAGTTCCGCGCCTGCGATGACCGCCAAACCGGCAGCACCGGTACGCGACCCCAATGACGATCCGCTGCGTCCGGGACGGGAGCCACGGCAATGAAGAATCTGACCTTGATCCTGCTGCTGGCGGTGGCGCTGATCGCCGCCAACAGTGTGTTTGTGGTGCGCGAAGGCGAACACGCGGTGCTGCTGCAATTCGGCGCCGTGGCCAAGGCCGACTACGCCCCCGGCCTGCATTACAAACTGCCGTTCGTGCAGAGCGTGCGCAAGCTCGAACGCCGGATCGTCACGTTGAATCGCGAGCCGCAGCGTTATCTCACCTCGGAAAAGAAGGACGTGCTGGTCGACTTCTACGTCAAGTGGAAGATCAAGAACCCGTCGCGTTTCTATACCGCCTCCAGCGGCGACGAGAGCCTGGCCGAGAATCGCCTGGAAAACACCACCCGCGACATTCTCGGCCGCCAGATCATTGCCCTGGAACTGAAGGAAGTGGTCGCCGACCAGCGATCTTCGCTGATGCAGGCGGTCAAGGCGACGCTGAACCAGAGCGTCGGCGAACTGGGTATCGAGGTGATCGACGTGCGGGTGAAGAGCATCGCCCTGCCCGACGAAGTCAGCCAGAAAGTCTACGACCGGATGTCGACCGAACGCGAGCGGGTCGCCAACGACTTGCGGTCCAAGGGCATCGAGGCCTCCGAACAGATCCGCGCCAGCGCCGACCAGACCGTCCAGGTCACCCTGGCCGAGGCCGAGCGTGACGCCGAACTGCTGCGTGGCCAGGGCGACGCCGAGGCGGCCGACATCTACGCCCGGGTCTACCAGCGCGATCCCGAGTTCTACGATTTTCATCGCAGCCTGCAGGCCTATCGCGCCGCTTTCGGGCAATCGCCCTCGGTGCTGGTTTTGGATCCGAAGTCCGAGTTCTTCCAGTATTTCGGTGAATCCGGCAAACGCTGAGTTCCGGGATCGCCTTGGCCATGGCGCGTGAACTGTGGATCGCCGGCTGCCTGGTGCTGATCTTCGAGGGCCTGGTACTGGCGGCGATGCCGCAACGCTGGCAGCGGATGATGCATGAAATGGCCAAAATCGACCCGCAAAGATTGCGCATCGCCGGCATCGGCGCAATGCTGATCGGGTGGCTGTGCCTGCAATAAGCAGAAGACAGAAGACAGAAGACAGAAGACAGAAGACAGAAACCACCGTCGCCCCGGCGAACGCCGGGGCCCAGTGCTGGATGCGGCGGAACCGTTGAGCACTGGACCCCGGCTTGCGCCGGGGCGACGGAAGGGTGGATAAATACCGCCCATCCGGTTCAGAGGACAGAAGACAGATGAGCCAATAGCAATCAAGGTTGCATGTCGGTCCTCCGTCTTCTGTCCTCTGAACGCGACCTGCCGTCGCTTCCACAAATACCGTCGCCGTCGCCACCGCAACCAATAATCCTCAGGGAGTAGACAGCGTCATGGGCAAGTCAGTAGTGATCCTCGGTGCGCAGTGGGGGCGTGATCGGGTGCTTGCGAGATGCCATGAATGGCATCTCGCACCCGGACGCGCGCCGAAGGCAGGATGCCGCAGGCCGGGCGACTTGGCGAGCCAGGGACGGCGAGCCTAGTCGCCGGCGTCGCCCCACCAACGAACAATCCAATCGGAGCAAAGATCGTCATGGGTAAGTCTGTAGTCATTCTGGGTGCGCAGTGGGGCGACGAGGGCAAAGGCAAAATCGTCGACCTATTGACCCAAAACGTCGCCGCGGTGGCGCGTTTTCAGGGCGGCCACAACGCCGGCCACACCCTGGTCATCCACGGCAAGAAAACCGTGTTGCACCTGATCCCCTCGGGCATCCTGCGCGAAGACGCGCTGTGCCTGATCGGCAATGGCGTGGTGTTGTCGCCGGCGGCGCTGCGCCAGGAAATCGGCGAACTCGAAAGCAGCGGGGTCGAGGTGCGTTCGCGCCTGCGCGTCAGCCCGGCCACCCCGCTGATCATGCCCTACCACATCGGCCTCGACCAGGCGCGCGAGCGCGCCTCCGGCGCCAAAGCGATCGGCACCACCGGCCGTGGCATCGGCCCGGCGTATGAAGACAAGGTCGCCCGCCGCGGCATCCGGGTCGCCGACCTGGCCTACCCGGACCAGTTGGCCGAAAAGCTCCGTGCCGCGATCGACTATCACAACTTCGTCCTGACCGGTTGGCTCAAGGCGGAGCCGTTCGACTATCAGCAGGTGCTCGACGAGGCGCTGAGTTTTGGCGAATACATCAGCCCGATGGTCGCCGATGTCAGTTTGATCCTGCACGAGCTGCGCGAGGCCGGCAAGCGCGTGCTGTTCGAAGGTGCCCAGGGCTCGCTGCTGGATATCGACCACGGCACCTACCCCTATGTCACTTCCAGCAACACCACGGTCGGCAGCGCGCTCGCTGGGTGCGGGGTCGGCGTGGATGCGATCGACTACGTGCTCGGCATCGCCAAGGCCTACACCACCCGGGTCGGCGGCGGTCCGTTCCCTACCGAGATGCTCGATGAAGTAGGCGCAGGCCTGCGTCAGCGCGGTAACGAATTCGGTGCCACCACCGGCCGGCCGCGGCGCTGCGGCTGGATCGACCTGGTCGCGCTCAAGCGCGCGGTGCGCATCAACGGCATGTCCGGGCTCGCCATCACCAAGCTCGATGTGCTTGATGGCATGCCCACGATCAAGGTCTGCATCGCCTACCAGTACCGTGGCCAACGGCACGAACAGGCGCCGCTCGACGCCGCCGGCTGGGAAGAGTGTCAGCCGGTCTACCTGGAGTTTCCGGGCTGGTCCGAAAGCACCGCCGGTGTCCGCGAATTCGGCAAATTGCCCGCTGCTGCGCGCGCCTATCTGCGCGCGATCGAGGAACTGGCCGGTTGCCCGCTGGCGATCGTCGCCACCGGCGCCGACCGCATGGACACCATCGTGCTCAAGGACCCGTTCGCCTGAACCGACGCGAATACCGTCGCCCCGGCGTAGGCCGGGGCCCAGTGGTCGGTTCGCGATCAGCCGTCGGGGCGAAGGATTTCCCGTCCTCAGTCGTCTGTCTTCTGTCCGGCCTGCGCTGAAAGGCCTGCGCTGAAAGCCTGCGCTGAAAAATTGACAGGCGCCGGTCGGATCGCTACAGTGGCCGGCCTTTCGATGCTCTCGAACGGCCTAAGCCTTGCCCAGGTGGCGGAATTGGTAGACGCACTAGTTTCAGGTACTAGCGGGGAGACCCGTGGAGGTTCGAGTCCTCTCTTGGGCACCAAACAAAAAAAGTCAGCGAAAGCTGGCTTTTTTGTTTGCTGCCCAAGCCATGTTTGCCGCCATAACCCCGCTCGCTGCGCGAGCCGCCCCGTTGACTCAAGGGTGCGTGGCCTTCCCAACGCGCGAGGCCGATGGCTGACGGGCGCGCTGTTCAGATCTCGTCAACTCCGGATCACAATCGGATCGAGTCCGACCCGGAGCAAGGCATCCGTAGGTTATCGACGATCAGTATTTTGTCCGCACGTAGTTGCCATAAGACCCGTAGCAAGCATGGCCGCGAGGGTTTTTGTGGGGGTTCAGCGTGCCGTCCATCGTCTTTCGGTCAAACGTCTTGCCGCAGACTGAGCAGCGGAAGACGTACGTGGGACCACTGGCGCGCGCAGGTCCGGAGCGACTCGCGGTTCGCGACTTGGGCGCGGCCCCACTCGTACTCGACCGCCTTGGACCAGACGTCGTCGGCGTGATCGCCAAAGGGCCGTCGGAAGTAAGCTCGACCAAGTAGCGCGGCGAGAACGCCTGATCGGTCACCGAGGCATCTTGGATTCGGTCGACACGGTACGATCGGTGCTGGCCAGAATCACTGCGGATCGCGTGCAACACCAGGTTGCCTTCGGCGGTCTGTTGCAGCGAATAGGGTTCGATGCGGCGAACGCCACCGTCGTAGGCAAGGTCTACGCAAAGGTGGTTTGCTGCGGCGAATCGAATGATCTCAAGCGAAGCTCGTGACCGAGACGGCACTGATCTCGGAAGAACGCGACTTCGAATCGATATCTCGGAATCGCTGGGTTGGATACGCGCACGCTGCGGCGCTTCAGCGACACCCATGAGCCAGTCGAATATCTCCGGTAGCGCAGCCCAGAAATCCGCGACAGGCGGCAAGACCGGCAATTGATGGGCGAGCATGTTCGTCCACATCGCCTCCAGATCAGCGCGATGCGGCGTCAGCGAAGCAACACTCGGGAGCGCGATTCCTTTGTAAGCGCACTTCCGTTCGAGCACGTCGCGAATCACTGCCGCAGGCGGCCGGCTGTCGCCGTGAC
Organism: Lysobacterales bacterium; assembly: GCA_041741075.1. GTDB lineage: Bacteria > Pseudomonadota > Gammaproteobacteria > Xanthomonadales > Ahniellaceae > 0-14-3-00-62-12. The sequence continues at coordinate 9,406 of JBGSKT010000233.1, read as the reverse complement.
GGTAGAGATTCACCACGTCATAGAGATCACGTGGCCTGGTCCGCTCGCCGAGCGCGCGCACCTTCTCACCAAACGCTTCCTCGTAGGCATAGCAGCTGACCTGAATTCCATCCCCAGGACAGTCTGTGTAGGGATGAAAGACATCCCGAAGCACCGGAGGCAGCACGAGCTTCTCGTCGGCCGTCAAGTCGAGCTTGATTTTCGGCCAGCCGCCAGAGGATGTGGTTGGAGATACCGGGCCTCGATAGCCGACCTTGCCCTGACAGGAGACACGGCCACGTGGGTTTGCGTAGAGATCGAAGCCAAGCTGCTCGGCAGGTAGAACGAGGCCGGACTGCTCCGACACCCATGCGATGACCTCGCTCATGACACGGCGCAGAAATCCTTCTTCAAGCTGGCTTTCGTCGCGCAGCGTGAAATCGAGATCCTCCGAGAACCGATAGGTCTCGAAGTAGCACTTCTTGAGGCACGTCCCACCCTTGAAGACCCACGACTCAGTCAGTTCGGGGTGGGCATTGATTCCTGCAAGCAGCCAGCCGAGGACGTAGTCCTTCTCAACAACATTCGGCAGCAGGCCCATCGAAGAGGCCGCTTCGAGCACTTCGCGTTTGTCGATCACGGCGCTGCACTCCGCCAACGTGTCGGAACCCACAACCGCCATGCGGTGTTCAGTTGGTGTGCAGGCAACGCTGGATCCAGCCGCGCGTACCCCTGCGTGAGGCGGGTTCGACAGGCGCTCACAAGGGCCGCGTCGCGCAGTCGGGTGGCCGCCAAGAAGCCAAGCCGCTTGAAGATGGCGCCGTTCCCGTACTGCTCCGCGTAGCGGATCAATAGTTCGGCATCGTAGTTCGAAGACTTCGCGTAAACGGCAAGGCAATCGGCTACGTGATCGATTCCACCGCCGGTCTCCGGTATTGCGAGCATGTCGATAATCGTGCGGGCCGGATCTGAGATGCTCACACGCATGGAACCGCGCCACAGCGACTTCAGGCCGAAGAAACGCTTCTGCTGTACGCGGTGAATCAGGAATGCGACGCCTTGCGCTGTGACTCGCTTGGCGCTGATCCGCTTCGACGTGAAGACGACAGCGACGTTGAAGAGTTGCTCGGTCAGATCCCAGTGATGCGCCGCGGTCCACCCACCGATGTAGCAAGGGGAGAACAACGTCGGAACCAGGATCCAGGGATCCTCAACCACTTGTTCGCTATCGGCCAAATCCAGCGGCACGGGCACGTAGAGACCATGCCCGATGCGCCGCAGCCAGCCCTGCTTGAGCCAGCGGGCGAGCAGCTTCGCCGAGGACGATCGGTCGAGATTCAGCACCTTGGAGGTGGTGTCGATGGATACGACCTCCTTGCTGGCGCGCAGCACCGCAGCGAGGCGCGCGCGCGAGGCAGGCAAGGAGGGGGTCGCACTCATGGTGACTGTACTATAGTACGGTAAATTCGCACTTTCAATGAATTAGTGGTTGTGTAGTATAGCCACAGCCGTCACGCAACCCACAAGACTGGCCACTGACATTCCGCAGTTCGCATGGGTAGGTTCGTCGTGAACCCATCCACCCGGCGCCCTATGCCCCACTAACCCCTGACCCAGTGGCAGATCCTCTGCTACACGCTCTCCCAACAACCGCGCAACCGGCCGAAACCACAGCGCTGGATCTCGAACGGGTTGGGGAAGACGTTCACCTTCCTGGAGGACGTCGAGGCGGACGAGAAGGAATCGTCGATCGATGAAGCCATGCGCAGGACAGCCTTCCTTGCCACCACAACCCCGCTCGCTGCGCGAGCCGCCCCCTTGACTCAAGGGGGTATGGATCACGCTCGGCGCCGGGTGTTCCCGGATGCTGAAAGTCTGGCAAACTGCGGCGGACCTGACGTGAGGTTGACGTGGCCCTGCACCCCGATTTTCCGCGATCCCCGTATGCCGTACCGACGCCCGACCGCCGCTGGTTTCCGGCCGATGAACACCTGCGCAGCAGCGCTTACGAAAAGCTGTTGCCACCGCTGGTGGCGAACATTCGCGATGAAGTCCACGAATGGCGTGTTGCCGGGTATCCGGGAACCTCCGCCACCTCGCGCGCTTTGTTGCGCTGGTGGTTCGATACCGATCATCTGGTCGAGCAAGCGGACGGCACGCTGTCCTCATTTCAGTATTACTTCGCGCAACGCGAAGCGGTCGAGACGATTGTGTGGCTCTACGATGTCCGCAAGGCGCGCGACAAGTTCGATCTGATGCGCTTCGATGCGTCGCGCGCGGTGTCGGCCGGCATGTTCGACGAGGATTGGCCGCGCTACGTCACCAAGATGGCCACCGGCGCCGGCAAGACCAAAGTGCTGTCGCTGCTGATCGCCTGGAGCTATTTCCACAAGCTTTACGAGGCCGACTCCGCGTTGTCGCGCAACATCCTGCTGATCGCGCCGAATATCATTGTGCTGGATCGACTGCGCACCGACTTTGACGGATTGAGGATCTTCTTCAATGACCCGGTGCTGCCCGACAACGGCTTCGAGGGCCAGAATTGGCGCGACGACTTCCAGATGAGCCTGCATATCCAGGACGATGTGCGCATCGTGCGTCCGACCGGCAACCTGTTTTTGACCAATATCCATCGCGTCTATCTCGGCGACGTGGTCGAGCCGTCGCTGGAAGACGACGATTTGCGCGACTATTTTCTTGATCCATTCGGTCCCAAACCGGTCGGCCGGACCACCGACAGCCAGACCGATCTCGGCGAAATCGTGCGTGAGATCGATGAACTCGCCGTCTTCAACGACGAAGCGCACCATGTCCACGACCCGCGCATGGCCTGGTTCAAGTCCATCCAGGACATCCATCACCGCATGTTGCAAAAGGACTGCCGTCTTTCATTGCAGATCGACGTCACCGCCACCCCCAAGCACAACGATGGCGCGATCTTCGTGCAGACCGTCTCCGACTATCCGCTGGTGGAGGCCATTTACCAGAACGTGGTCAAGCATCCGACCCTGCCGGACGAGGCCAGCATCGCGCGCCTGAAGGAACATCCGAGCGCGATTTTCGAGGAGCGCTACGCAGACTACCTGAACCTTGGCATCGAGGAGTGGCGCAAGAGTTACGCCGAACACGAGGCCACGGGCAGGAAGGCGGTGCTGTTCGTGATGGTGGACGACACCAAGAACTGCGACCAGGTAGGCGCTTATCTCGAAAAGTCCGCCCCGGAGCTGGAAGGCAGGGTGCTGGTGATCCACACCAAAAAGAACGGCGAGATATCGGAGTCGTCCAGCAACAAGGCAGCCAAGGATGAACTGGACGTCCTGCGCAAGGCGTCCAACGACATCGACGGCTGGGCCAGCCCCTACCGCGCCATCGTCTCGGTGCTGATGCTCAAGGAAGGTTGGGACGTGCGCAACGTCACCACGGTCGTGGGCCTGCGCGCCTACAGCTCCAAGGCCAACATCCTGCCCGAGCAGACCCTGGGCCGCGGCCTGCGTCGAATGTATTTCGGCAGCGACTCGCCTGAGTACGTCTCGGTAATGGGCACCCAGGCATTCATGGATTTCGTCCAGACCATCCAGAGCGAAGGCGTGGAGTTCGAACGCAAACCGATGGGCAAAGGTGCCGGTCGCGAGCAGTCGCTGGTGGTGGAGGTCGATGCCGACAACCCGGACAAGGACCTCGATGCGCTGGACATCGCCATCCCCAAGCTCAGCCGGCGTTTCAACCGCGAGTACAAGGACCTGGCCGACCTCGACCCGGCAACGTTCAAGCACGCACTGCTGCAGCTCAAGCCGTTCACGCCCGGGCAGACTCGCGAGATCGTGTTCAAGACCATGCTCGACGGCGAGGTCCATCACACCATCCAGCTCGATGGACTGGGACCGGTGGATCACCGCTCGGTCGTCGGCTTCTTTGCACGGCAACTGCTCAAGGAGTTGCGGCTGGTGGGCGGCTACGACCTGCTGTATCCCAGGGTGCGCGACTTCCTGCGTGACCATCTGTTCGAGGCCTCGCCCGTCGACCTCGACGACCCCGTGGTGCTGCGCAATCTCGCCGAACCGGACGCCAGCAAGATCGTGTTCGATCGCTTCAAGGCAGCGATCAATGCGCTGACGGTCAAGGACGGCGGTAGCTCGCACATCGAGGCCACCATCCGCCTGCGCAACACCCGGCCGTTCCGGATGGACAATCGCGACTACCTGCCAGCGCAAAAGTCGATCTTCAACAAAGTGGTGCCCGAGGCGACCGGCGGCGGCTTCGAGCTGATCTTCGCGAAGTTCCTCGACACCGCGCCGGACGTGCTGAGCTTCGCCAAAAACTACCTGGCCGTGGGCTTCAAGCTCGATTACGTCAAGGCCCATGGCGATCTGTCCAACTATGTGCCGGATTTCATCGTCAAGACGCCCGACCAGACCGTCTGGATCATCGAGACCAAGGGCCGCGAGGAAATCGACCTGCCGCAGAAGATGGCCCGTTTGCGCCAGTGGTGCGTGGACGCAACCGACGCCAGCTTGGCCAACGGCGGACCGCGCTATCGTTTCGTCTACGTCGATCAGGTGGGCTATGAGCGCAATCCGCCGACCTCGTTCGCCGCGCTGGTGGCGGGGTTTGTCGAATATCAGGAGCAAACCGCATGATCACCCGAATTCGCATCGAGAACTTCAAGCGCCTGGATGATGTGGTTCTCGATCTCGGCAACACCAGCGTTTTCATCGGCCCGAACAATTCCGGCAAGACCACCGCACTCCAAGCGCTTGCTTTGTGGGATATCGGTTGGCGACGTTGGGCCGAGAAGCGCGACAAGAGTGCCGCCAGCAAGCGCCCCGGCGTCACCATCAACCGGCGCGATTTGTACTCCATTCCGGTGCCCAGCGCGCGCCTCCTCTGGAAGGATTTGCATACCCACGAGGCCGGCGTCAAATCAGGCAAGCCCAAGACCGACAAGGTGTTCATCACCCTTACCGCCGAAGGCGTACACGACGATGCGCCGTGGTCTTGCGCACTGGAGTTCTACTACGCCAACGAGGAGTCGTTCTACTGTCGACTGAAGGACAGTGTCGGTGGGTCGATACCCGCTGGTGCGCGTGCGCAAAAAGTCGTGTTCCTGCCGCCGATGTCGGGTCTAGCCGAGCGTGAACACCGTAAGGAACCCGGTGAAATCAGCGTCCTGATCGGCGAAGGGCAGACCGCGCAGGTCTTGCGCAATCTGTGCTGGCAACTGGTTTCGCGTGACGACAAGCGTGCATGGACCGATCTTGTCGCCCGGATTGAAGACCTGTTCCATATTCGGCTCAAGGAGCCGGTGTACATCAAGGAGCGCAGTGAACTGGCGCTCACCTATGTGGAACGTTCTGGTATCGAGCTGGATCTGTCGTCCGCCGGGCGTGGCTGCCAACAGGTGCTATTGCTGTTGAGTTACATGCTGGCCAATCCCGGTTCGGTGCTGATGCTCGACGAGCCGGATGCGCACCTTGAAATTCTTCGTCAACGCGATGTCTACAACCTGATCACCCGCATCGCCGAGGAAAACGGCTCGCAGATCATCGCCGCAAGTCATTCCGAAGTCGTACTACAGGAAGCGGCCGAACGCGATGTCGTCGTGGCATTTGTCGGCCAGCCGCATCGCATCGATACGCGCTCCCGCCGTGCGCAGGTCAAGAAGGCGCTGGAAAGTATCCGCATGGCCGATTATTTTCTGGCCGAGCAGAAGGGTTGGATGCTGTATGTTGAAGGCTCCACCGACCTGGTCATTCTCGCGCGCTTGGCCGAACGCCTGAATCATCCCGCAAGGGCCGTGTTGCATGATTCGGTACCGGCGGTCTATCTCGGCAGCAATCAACCGCAGGAGGCGCGCGATCACTTCCACGGGCTCCGCGAAGCCAAGCCCGACTTGGTCGGTTTCGCGCTGTTCGATCGCCTCGATCACGAGCTGCATACGGGTTCGCAACTGGCCGAACGGATGTGGGGACGGCGCGAGATCGAAAACTACCTGGTCACGCCCGAGAGTCTTCGCGCCTTCGTAACTCGCGGCCTCGATCAGGATGATCTGCTGGGTGCCGCCGAAGCCACGCAACGCCTAGACCTGCTCGCCACCAGCATCGCCGAGTTGACCGACGCCCTGCGATTGACCGGCAAACCCGATCCGTGGGGCAACGAGATCAAGGTGACCGACGAGTTTCTCGATCCGTTGTTCAAGCGCTACTACGAGCTTATGGGCACCCCCCAGCAAGTGTTCAAGCGCGACTACCACGGGCTGGCCGACTGCATCCCGGTGCAGCAGATCGATGCCGAGGTGCGCGAGGTGCTGGACGCGCTGTGGGCGGTCGCCGAGCGCGCCGTGCCGGGTGGTTGCGTTGGTGGCGGGATTTGAGGGGTATCGGACTTGAATAGGTGTACTTCCCTGAATATGCCTAATATGGGTATGCTTATGCCCAATGTGGGTATGCCCAGGAGGTGGTCGGCCATGAAGCGCACGCAAGGTGCCACCGGGCTTGCCGACGCGCTGTTCACGACCACCCAGCAGCGGGTGCTGGGCTTGTTGTTCGGTCAGCCGGAGCGCAGCTTCTTCGCCACGGAACTCATCGCCCTGGCCGAACGCGGCTCCGGCGCGGTCCAGCGCGAACTGATCCGTCTTGAACAATCCGGCCTGGTAACCACCAGGCGCCTGGGCACGCAAAAACACTACCAGGCCAACCCCGAGTCGCCGATATTCGCCGAGTTGACCGGCATCGCCCGCAAGACCGTCGGGCTGGCCGAGCCGCTGCGCGAGGCATTGGCGCCGTTCGCCGCCAGGATCGCGGCGGCCTTCGTCTACGGCTCGATCGCCAAACGCAGTGATACCGCCAGCAGCGACATCGACTTGATGATCATCAGCGAATCGCTGAGCTACGCGGACGTGTTCATGGCTCTCGCCGGCGCGACGCACCGGCTCGGCCGCAGCGTCAATCCAACCCTGCATACGCAAGCGGAACTGGCCGCGGGCCTGGCGGCCAAGCACGCCTTTTTTATCCGCGTCATGGCGCAGCCTAAAGTCTGGGTGCTGGGAGACGAGCATGAACTCGCCGCTTGAGAATCTGTCCGGACCCAACAAACCGCTTATTGTCGAGCCGCCGGATGCGAAAGAGTTCACGGGCTTGCTGCGCAGCGGTCGCGCGCGGCTGCAAGATGCCAGTGTCGCTGGCCTGTCGCTGGAGAGCCGCTTCGATCTGGCCTACAACGCGGCGCATGCGTTATGCCTGGCCGCGCTGCGCTACAGCGGCTATCGCCCACAGCATCGTTACATCGTGTTCCAGGTGCTTCCGCACACGCTGGGGTTGGGGCCGGAAGTCTGGCGTGTGTTGTCCAAATGCCATGATGTACGCAATCTCGGCGAATACGAGGGCGACCTCAACATCAGCGAACGGCTGGTCGCGGACCTGATCATTGCGAGTCAGACCGTGGCCCGCCAACTTGGCGCACTGGCGCCACTTCCGGTATCGCCATGAGCCATCCCAGCAAATCAGCCGGGCTGGCAGCCAAGTTCCGGGACTACCGGTCGGGGCAGGACGGGAGTAAAGTGCTTCCATATTGGAAGCCAAATGCTGAATGCCATGAGCACCCTGGTCATCAAGAATCTACCCGAAGCCCTGCACGAAAAGCTGCGCGCGCAAGCCGTGCGCCATCATCGTTCGGTCACCAAGGAAGTCGTCACCCTGATCGAAGCCGCCGTGGCACCGCAGCGGCCAATGGTCGAGCTGGCACCGCCGCTGAAGCTCAAGAGCGGTCGCCTGTTGACCATCGACGCCATCGAAGCGGCGATCGCCGAGGGTCAGGAGTAAGTCTTGGTACTGGTCGACACCAATGTGATTGTCGCGCTGCTGATCGAGAACACGCCCTGGCGGCAGCCGGTGCGCGATCTGTTCGAACGCGATCCCGACTGGCGCAGCGAGACGCACGCACTGGTCGAGATCAGCAATGTGCTGACGCGCTACGTGCGCGTCGGCGAGTTCGAAGCCGCCGCCGCGATCGCGGCCATGGACGCGGCGCAACGGCGTTTTTCCCCGGGTCTGTATCAGGCCGGGCATGCCGATTCCCTGCGCATCGCGCTGGAATTGGGCATCTCCGCCTATGATGCCCGCTTCATTGCCGCCGCGCGCTGGCTGGGCGTCAAGCTCGTGACCGAGGACGGCAAGCTGCGCCGCGCCGCGCCGGAGCTCACCCAGACCATCGCGCAGGCCGTGGACGCCTGACATGGCCAAAGCGCCCGCCTACGACCTGAGCGACGCCGAGAAGCGCGACCTGATCCAGTTGCTCCAGGCCGGCAGTGCGCTGCCGGACAAGTACCGCTTCGTGCTGTTCTAGGACAATCGCGAGGTCGAGCTGGTGTGGAACGGCAAGAGCGCCGATGTCTGCACCACCGTGCTGCCGTTCCAGACCCTGGAACATATCGACGAGCCGCGCGCCGAGACCAAGGCGCAGGAAGACCTGTTCGACAGCCGCGGCCGCCAGCACAAAGGCTGGACCAACAAGCTGATCTGGGGCGACAACAAGCTGATCCTGTCCTCGCTCAAGAGCGGCGCGCTGCGCCGGCAGATCGAGGATGCGGGCGGTTTGAAGCTTATTTACATCGACCCGCCGTTCGATGTCGGCGCGGATTTTTCGATGGACATCGAGATCGGCGGCGAGACCTTCCACAAGGAACCCAATCTGCTGGAGCAGATCGCTTATCGAGATACCTGGGGACGTGGCGCGGATTCGTTTATCAGCATGATTTATGAGCGGCTTGTTCTTATGCGTGATTTGCTGGCAGAAAACGGCAGCATCTATGTGCATTGCGATTGGCGGGTGAACTCGTTCATTCGCTGCGCAATGAGTGAGATCTTCGGATCTAACAACTTCCAAAACGAAATCACTTGGCGAAGGGCGCGAACACATAACGACGCTACTTCTTGGGCTGCAATCGCAGACACCATCCTGTTCTATTCTCGCGGTGAGGACCGTATTTGGAATCCTCAGTTCAATGCGCAAAGTGAAGAAGACATTGAAACTCGCTACCGATTTTCCGATGCAGACGGACGTAGATTCCGGCTCGGACCGATCGATAGCCCGAATCCTCGACCAAATATGATGTATGTGTGGAAAGGTTTCACGCCGCCAAAAAATGGATGGCGGTTTTCGCGCGATAAAATGGAGTCACTGGATGCGCAGGGTCGTATTTGGTGCCCCGCCAACCTCGGCAGGCGTCCAGCCACGAAGCTCTACCTAGACGAGTCGAAGGGCGCGCTTATCGGAACCGTCTGGACGGAGTTTTCCGCTGTTCAAGCTTCAGCAAAAGAGCAGCTCGACTACCCCACCCAAAAACCCGAAGCTCTGCTCGAACGCATCATCAAGGCCAGCAGCAACGAAGGCGATCTAGTCGCCGACTTCTTCTGCGGCTCCGGCACCACCG
>JBGSKT010000232.1:0-1620 GCA_041741075.1 Lysobacterales bacterium | reverse complement strand
CCCTGAGCACCCATGGAATCAGCGCGCCCAACAGCAGAAACGGCCAGCGCAGGCCGATCAGACGGTCGCCGCCGATGGCAGTGCCGAGCGCGATCAGCCACGCGGTCAGCGGCGGCAGATCGGAATAGCCCGGCGCCAGCGCCCGGCTCTCCTGCCAGTAGAAGACTTCATCGCCGAACGCCGGCAGATGCAGGGCAAGCCACAGCTTGACCAGGCCAAGCAGCACGAACGCGGCAATGAACACGGCGGTGGATGGAACGAAGCGCGGTTTCATCGGGTCTTCAGGGGGCTTCATCGGATCGGCACCGGCACGCACACAGAACGACAAGTATCCGGCATGCTAGGCCGCCGGCCACCAAAGCAGGGCAAATCTGTTCTCGAGCGACCCTGCTGCCGCGCGTCTGTCCTCTGTCCTCTGTCCTCTGTCCTCTGTCCTCTGAACCGGATGCGCGGTACTTATCCACCCTTCCGTCGCACCGGCGCAAGCCGGGGTCCAGTGCTCAACGGTTCCGCCGCATCCAGCACTGGGCCCCGGCGTTCGCCGGGGCGACGGTGGTTTCTGTCTTCTGTCCTCTGAACCGGATGCGCGGTACTTATCCACCCTGCCGTCGCCCCGGCGCAAGCCGGGGTCCAGTGCTTTTGACTGTTCCGCCACATCCAGCACTGGGCCCCGGCGTTCGCCGGTGCCTTCCGTCGCCCCGGCGCAAGCCGGGGTCCAGTGCTCAACGATTCCGCCGCATCCAGCACTGGGCCCCGGCGTTCGCCGGGGCGACGGTTCCACCCGGCTTCCTGTCCAGGCAAAAAATCCGCCCGGGCCGCGAAAGAATATGCGCAGCGTACCGCTCCGGTTTCAAGCACAATCGCTTTCTCCACGCACACCCTTGAAGGCCGCTCCGCATGAATGCACCCAACTCCGCCGCTTCGCCGCTGCAACTTGCCATGAGCGCGGTCAACCATATCCTGCTCGGCAAGGCGGCCGAGGTCCGGCTGGCCTTTGCCTGCCTGCTGTCCGGCGGACATCTGCTGCTCGAAGACGTGCCCGGGGTCGGCAAGACCACATTGGCCCATGCGCTTGCGGCAATTTCCGGGCTGAGCTACCAGCGCATCCAGTTCACCAGCGACCTGCTGCCCTCGGACATCCTCGGCGTGTCGATCTTCGACCGCGACAGCGGCGCCTTCCGTTTCCATCCGGGGCCGATCTTCGCGCAACTGGTGCTGGCCGACGAGATCAATCGCGCCACCCCGAAGACGCAGAGCGCCCTGCTCGAAGCCATGGCCGAACTGCAGGTCACCGGCGACGGCGAGACGCGCCCGCTGCCGCGGCCATTCTTCGTGATCGCCACACAGAATCCGATCGATCTGGCCGGCACCTTTCCGCTGCCGGATTCCCAGCTCGACCGGTTTCTGATGCGGCTCTCGATCGGCTACCCAGACGCCGAAGCCGAGCGCGCCATGCTGGTCGCCGAGGATCGCCGCGAGCTGCTCGACCAGACCCGGCCCCTGCTCGACGCCGACAGCCTGCTCGAACTGCACCATCAGGTCCACGCGGTACGTGCGCAGCCAGCCCTGATCGACTACGTGCAACGCCTGCTCGCGGCCTCGCGCCAGCACCCCGGCGTG
>JBGSKT010000231.1:0-5622 GCA_041741075.1 Lysobacterales bacterium | reverse complement strand
CCGAGCCGCTGCCCGCGGACCACCCGCTGTGGCAGCAGGCCAACCTGATCATCACCCCGCACGTCGCCGCCAGCTCCGATGTGCAGGGCGAGCGCTACTGGATCGTGGTGGCCGAGAACCTGCGCCGCTACCTGGCCGGCGAGCCGCTGTTGAACGTGGTCGACATCGGGCGCGGTTATTGATCCCGCACCTGCATCGGAGCAAGCCTGTGACCGCAGCAGCCGCCACCGCCCGCCCGAATGCGTTGCAATTGCTGGTCAGCGTGCGCCCGGACGAACGCATGCAGCTCGCGCTGTCGGCGCTGTATTTCTTTCTGGTCATGGCCAGCTATTTCATCCTGCGCCCGATCCGCGACCAGATGGGCGTCGCCGGCGGGGTGGGCAATCTGCCGTGGCTGTTCAGCGCCACCCTGGTCGCCATGCTGTTGGTCAGTCCATTGTTTTCGGCGTTGGTGTCGAGGATGCCGCGGCGGCGTTTTGTCGCCTGGAGCTACCGCTGCCTGATGCTGTGCCTGCTCGGATTCTATGCGGCGACCTTTGCGCTGACCGAGGCCAGCCAGGTCTGGGTTGGGCGCGCATTCTTTGTCTGGGTCAGCGTGTTCAACCTGTTCGCGGTATCGGTGTTCTGGGCGGTGATGGCTGATGTCTTCAAGAGCGAAGCCTCGCGTCGGCTGTATGGAGTGATCGCCGCCGGTGGCAGTCTTGGCGCACTGGTCGGCGGGGTCGCCACCGCCAGTCTGGTCGAACTGATCGGAGCGCCGGCACTGCTGCTGTTGTCGTTGTTCCTGCTGGAAGCGGCGCTGCAATGCATGTTCGTGATCGGCGAGCGTGCCGCCGTGAGCGCCGCTGCGGAACAACGCACCGAGCCCGCGATCATGGGCGGCAGCGCCTACGATGGTTTCCGCCTGGCGCTCGCTTCGCCCTACCTGCTCGGCGTCAGCGCCTACATGCTGCTGTACACGATCGGCTCGACCTTCCTTTATCTGCTGCAGGCCGGCATCGTCGACCAACAGATCGACGGCGTCGCCGCCCAGACCCGCTATTTCGCCAGCGTCGATATCTGGGTCAACGGCCTGACCCTGGCCCTGCAACTGTTGCTGACCGGCCGCTTGATGGCCCGCATCGGCATCGGCCTGACCCTGGCCACCCTGCCGCTGATCAGCATGATCGGCTTTCTCGGGCTCGGCCTGGCGCCGGTGCTGGCTGCCGTGGTGGTGTTCAGCGTAGCCCGACGCACGACCAACTTCGCCTTCTCGCGACCGGCGCGCGAAGCCCTGTACGTGCCGCTGGCCCGCGACCAGAAGTACAAGGCGAAGAATCTGATCGACACTTTCGTCTATCGCGCCGGCGACCAGATCGGAGCCTGGACCAATGCGCTATTGGTCTGGCTCGGTTTCGGCATCACCGGCATCGCCTTCAGCGCGGTGCCGCTGGCGGCGGTCTGGCTCGCGTTGTCGCTGTGGCTCGGCCGACGTTATCGCGCCTTGCAAGCGACTGGCGATCGGCCGGTCGCCGCGGCCGATTCGTAGCTGGAGGTCCCCGGATTTATTCCGGGGGAACCCCAGCGCCGTCTCCTCATTTGGATGAGCACGCTGGGGTGACCGGCTCCGCCGTTAAAAACCGCTGCGCTCACCGCCAGCCTACTCTCAGCGAGTTGATTCGGCCCGGCAGCGTGGCTATCCACCAAGAGGACAAGTTCCAAACAGCATGCCGCAGTACGCCAGCTTCAACCGGCCTGGATCAGCGCGGCCATTTTCTTGCGGGTGGCGGCATCAGGCAATTGGCCGCGGATCGCGCCCAGATTGTCGCGCAGATAGCCCAGCTTGGCGGTGCCGGGGATGGCGCAGGTCACCGCCGGATGGGCGGCCACGAACTTCAGGGCAAACTGTGCCCAGCTCTGGATGCCAAGCGCGGCCGCCCAATCCGGCAGCGGGCGCTGGCCGAATGCCTGCAACACCCGGCCACGACCGAAGGGCAGATTGCACAGCACCGCCATCCCGCGTTCGGCGGCCAGCGGCAGGATGCGCTGTTCGGCGCTGCGGTTGTCGATCGCGTAATCGACCTGGATGAAATCGAAGCGCTCGCGTTCCATCACCGCAGCGAAATCCTGGTATTGGTCCTTGAACGAGGTGCTGATACCGATGTAGCGCGTGCGTCCGTTCGCCTTCCAGTCGCGCAGCACCGGCAGCATGTCCTTGACCCCGGCCAGATTGTGCACCTGCAACAGATCGAAGTGATCGACCTGGAGCCGCCGCAGGGAGCCCTGCATCTCGGCGATGCCAGCGTCGCGGCCATCGCGACCGGCGCCGACCTTGGTCGCGATGAACAGGTCCTTGCGGTTGCCGATCGCGGCGACCAGTTCGCCGATCACCGCCTCGGCCCGGCCGTAGGAGGGCGCGGTATCGACCAGACAGCCGCCGAGTACTGGCAGCTCGGTCAGCACCTCGCGCAGTACCGGCAACTGATCGGCGCCGGCCGCCACATCGAAGCGCCGCGCGGTGCCGATACCGACCACCGGCAGGCGCTCTCCCGAGGATGGAATCGGCTTGCGCAGCCAATCGCCAAGCGGCTCGGCGGCTTCGGCGAGGGCGGCCGAGATCACCCCGGGCAGACCCGAACAGGCCATTCCCAAAGCCACGCCGCCGCCCAGTCGCAGGCAGTGACGACGTCCCCGATCCAGGATTTGCTGGTCCATGATCCTAACCTCCGGGCAGCGTTGATGCGACCAGCCTACCCCGACTGCGCGCTACCGACCAGTGCAGCCGCAGCCGCCAGTCGGCGGGCCGAACGCCGCTGGCCAATGTCGCAAACCCCGGCTAGTATCCGGCCGACAGCGAAGCATCGGCGTCCGCCGCCGGCATTCGACTCGTTTCGGTTGCCACCGGTGTTGCGACTGCTCAGGGGAGCTCGACCGCATGCTGTTCAATTCGTTGACCTTTGTCGTGTTCTTCGCGCTGGTGCTGGCTCTGCACAATGCGCCCTTACCCTGGCGTACCAAGAAGATCAACCTGCTGTTGGCGAGTTATCTTTTCTACGCCGCCTGGAACCCGCTGTTCACCCTGTTGCTGTGGCTGTCGACCGCGGTCGATTGGTGGGTGGCCAAGCGCATGTACGCCGAGCAAAACCAGCGCGCGCGCCGCGCGCTGCTGCTGGTCAGCGTGCTGGTCAACCTGGGCCTGCTCGGCTATTTCAAGTATGGCGAGTTTTTGCTGGAGAACTTTCAGGCCCTGGTCGGCGCGCTCGGCATTGCCTATCAACCGGCCCAGTGGAGCATCGTGCTGCCGGTCGGCATTTCCTTCTATACCTTCCAGACCATGGCCTACACCCTGGATGTGTATCTGCGCCGTGCGGCACCGGCCAAATCCTTTCTCGATTTCGCCCTGTTCGTCACTTTCTTCCCGCAGTTGGTGGCCGGGCCGATCGTGCGTCCGACCGACCTGATCCCGCAGTTCGCCGAGCCGCGCGTGGCCAGCCGGCCGCAGTTGGTGTGGGGATTGGCGCTGGTCACGCTCGGCCTGTTCGACAAGATCGTGCTCGCCGATGGCCTGCTGTCGCCGGCCGCCGACGCGGTGTTCAAGGCGACCGAGCTGCTGCATCCGCTCGACGCCTGGCTCGGCACCCTGGCCTTTTCCGGGCAGATTTTTTTCGACTTCGCCGGTTATTCGACCACCGCGATCGGCACCGCGCTCTGTCTCGGTTTTTCGCTGCCGGACAATTTCCGCTATCCCTACGCCGCGGTCGGGTTTTCGGATTTCTGGCGGCGCTGGCATATTTCGCTGTCGAGCTGGCTGCGCGACTATCTGTATGTTCCGCTGGGCGGCAACCGCAAGGGCAACTGGCGCACCATCGCCAATCTGATGACGACCATGCTGCTCGGCGGACTGTGGCACGGCGCCAGTTGGACCTTCGTGGTCTGGGGTGGCCTGCACGGGCTCTATCTGGCCGTCGAACGCGGGCTCACGGCGCGTTTCGGGGCTGCCGCGTTCTGGCAGCGCTGGGCGGGGCGTCTGCTGCTCGGCTTGCTGACCTATTTCCTGGTCAACATCACCTGGGTGTTTTTCCGTGCCCAGGATTTCGCCACCGCCTGGCGCCTGCTCGACACCATGCTGGGTCTGCATTTCGACGGCAAAGCGGTGCTGACCACCATCGATATGCTGCAAGTCGGCGTGGTCATCGTCGGAATGCTGATCGCGCATGCGCTGATGCGCGAGCGCCAACTGCATGCCGTGGTCGGCGCCGCGCCACGCGCCGTGGTCAGCATCGTCTGGGGGACGATGCTGTGGCTGATCCTCATTACCCAAGGCCAGAGCAATGCCTTCATCTATTTCCAGTTCTGAAATTTCCAGCGACGAATCCGAGCCGCTGTTCGAGCGGCCGTTGCCGGCGCTCGGTAATAGACTCGGTATCGCCATGCTGGTGTGCCTGCTGCTGCTCGCCGGCTGGGAGGCCTGGGTGCGCAGCCAGCAGGTCAGCCCTTCGATTCGCAATTCCGACGGTCTGTGGGCCGAACAGCGTCGCCGCATCGACCACGGCGAGGGCGATGGCTGGGTGTTGATCGGTTCCTCGCGCACCCTGTTCGACGTGCAGCTCGACGCCTGGGAAACGGTCGCCGGGCGCCGCCCGATCCAGCTGGCGCTGGAAGGCACCAGCCCGGTCGCGGTCATGGAAGGCCTGGCCGACGACCCGAAGTTCACCGGCAAATTGCTGGTCGGAGTAGCCCCGGGACTGTTCTTTTCGGGTTATGAATACCGGCGTCCGGCGATCGAACGTTTTGCCAAGGAAACGCCGACCCAATGGTTTGGCCAGCGCGTCTCGCTGCTGTTCGAACCCTGGCTCGCGTTCTACGATCCGGACTACGCGCTGCCGGCGATCCTGCACCGCCAGCCGATCGCCAACCGGCCCGGCGTCGAGTTCAAGATGGAAGTGCGCAAGCTGTCCAACATGGGCCGCGACCGCAACAACCGGATGTGGCGCCGGATCGAGACCGACCCCGAATATCGGGACCTCGCGCGCCGCATCTGGGCGCAGGACTGGAAGCCGCTGGCCGAGCTGCCGCCGCCGCGGCGCGAGAAAATCCTCGCATCGCGGGCCAGCCAGATCGAGCGCACGCTGGCCGCGGTCGCCAAGCTCAAGGCGCGCGGCGTAACCGTGGTGTTCGTGCAACTGCCGTATGCCGGCCACTACGCGGTCAGCGAACCTGACATTGCGCCACGCGCCCTGACCTGGGATCCACTGATCGAAAAAAGCGGCGCGCTCGGCCTGCATTTTCAGGACCACCCGGAGATGCAGGGCTATGCGCTGCCCGAGTGGTCGCACATGAGCGCGGGCGAGGCCGACCGTTTTACCCCGGTGTTTTACCGCTTGCTGCAAGATCAATTGGCCGCATCTGCGACGGGAGCACAACCATGAACGTATTGGTGGCGGTTGATCTGTCGCCGGCCGCGGACAAGGTAATCGCGGCGGCTGAACGGGTGGCGCTGGCGCTCGGCGCCGAGGTGTACGTACTGCATGTTGCCGAACCGGAGCCAGATTTCGTTGGTTACGACGCCGGCCCCAGCGTGGTGCGCCAGCAGGTGGCCGACGAATACCGGCGCGAACACCGCGCGGTGCAGGGCCTGGCCGA
>JBGSKT010000230.1:0-5608 GCA_041741075.1 Lysobacterales bacterium | reverse complement strand
TGGCGGACGAATTCCGCGCCGCGCACCTGCCCGGGGCAATCAATCTGCCGCTGGCGCGGTTGCGCGAACTGGCGGCCGGGCTGGATTGCTCGCGCCGCTGCGCGGTGTACTGCGATACCGGTCGACGCAGCGCGTCGGCCACCTACCTGTTGTGCGAGCGGGGATTCGATGCCCATCTGATTGCGGGCGGCGTCGACGCCGGTCTGTTCACTGAATCCGACTGATGGCCAGGGCGCCGGGCGAGTCCGCATGATGCGGGTGGTCGCGACGCACACCCGCCGCGGACCGGCGCGGACTGCTGCACCTTGCCGGGTCCGGGCAATTGCGATCGTCGCGGCCAGCGCGGCGACGGGCTGCTCGCCCCCGCTTTGCATTTTTCCTTCAAATTGAATCTTTTCCAGGAGTATCGATGAACACACCGGGCAAAAAAACGGTGAGCGCGCTGATTTCGCCCCGCGGCGGAATGGAAGTGCTTTCGCGGCAGGAAGTCAGCCGTCTGCGCGATGCCAGCGCCGGTGGCCTGCACCATCTGATGCGGCGCTGCGCGCTTGCCGTGCTAAACAGCGGATCGCAGAGCGACGACCCACGCGCGATGGCAGAGCGCTATCCGGATTTTCAGATCGAAGTGCTGCAGCAGGACCGTGGCGTCAAACTTTCCCTGCACAACGCGCCGGCCGAGGCGTTTGTCGAGGGGCGCATCATCCGCGGCGTCAACGAACAGTTGTTCGCGGTGGTGCGCGATATTGTCTATGTCGCCAACGATATCCAGTCCGGACGCTTCAATCTGGAGGATTCCGAGGGACTGACCAATGCAGTGTTCGAAATCCTGCGCAACGCCGGCGTGTTGATGCCCAATCTCGACCCGAATGTGGTGACCTGCTGGGGCGGGCATTCGATTCCACGCCACGAATACGAGTACACCAAGACCGTCGGCTACCACCTGGGGCTGCGTGGGCTGGATATCTGCACCGGCTGCGGTCCGGGGGCGATGAAGGGCCCGATGAAGGGTGCCACCATCGGCCACGCCAAGCAGCAGCGCAAGAACAACCGCTACATCGGTATCACCGAGCCGGGCATCATCGCGGCCGAATCACCCAACCCGATCGTGAACCAGCTGATCATCATGCCGGACATCGAGAAACGGCTGGAATCGTTCGTGCGCCTGACCCACGGCATCATCGTATTTCCGGGCGGGGTCGGCACCGCCGAGGAGATTCTGTACCTGCTCGGCATTCTGTTGCACCCGGACAATGCCGGCATCCCGTTTCCGTTCATCATGACCGGGCCGAAGGAATCCGCGGAGTACTTCCAGCAGATCGATGCCTTCCTGAAGTTGGTGTTCGGCGCCGATGTGGCCAGGCATTACCAGATCATCGTCGACGATGCGGCGGCGGTGGCGAGCAGCATGTCGCGCGGCATCAACAAGGTGCGCGAGTACCGGATCAACAGCAAGGATGCGTTTTTCTTCAACTGGGCGATGCGGATCGAACAATCCCTGCAGCTGCCATTCGCGCCCACCCACGAAAACATGGCCGCGCTGGTGATCCGGCGCGATCTGGCGCCGTTCGATCTGGCCGCGCAGTTGCGCCGGGCGTTCTCCGGCATCGTGGCCGGCAACGTCAAGGAGGAGGGCATGCTGGCGATCGAACGCTACGGCCCGTTCCAGGTTTGTGGTGAGTCCGACATCATGCATGCGCTGGACGCCTTGCTGGCCGGGTTTGTAGCGCAGAACCGCATGAAGCTACCGGGCGGCGAGCGCTATCAGCCCTGCTATCAAGTCGTCACCGGCGCCGCCTGCGGCTTTCAGAGGACAGAAGACGGATGACGGATGACAGCAAACAGCAAACTGAAAACTGAAAACTGAAAACTGAAAACTGAAACCACCGTCGCCCCGGCGAACGCCGGGGCCCAGTGCTGGATGCGGCGGAACCGTCAAAAGCACTGGACCCCGGCTTGCGCTGGGGCGACGGAAGGGTGGATATGCACCGAGCATCCGGTCCAGACGACGGAGGACAGAAGACCGAAAGCAGCGGACAGCTGACCGTTCCGCGAGCCCGCTTCCCAGGCGATAGGTTGCCGACCCTCAGGCGCGGTCGGTCAAATGCGCTGCCATCACCTTCTGTATGGCGGTGACCAGGTGCAGGTTGCCGGCGACGATTTCGCCGCCGTCGACGAAGCGCTGGGCACCGTTGAAATCGCCGACGTGGCCGCCGGCTTCACGCACCAGCACGACGCCGGCGGCGATATCCCAGGGCTTGACCCCGGCCTCGTAGTAGGCGTCGAAGCGGCCGCAGGCGACGTAGGCCAGATCCAGTGCGGCCGAACCGGTGCGGCGAATGTCTTCGGCCTCGGCCAGCAAACCGCCGGTGATCGCGAGCTGACTGGCCAATTGCTTGCGTACCCGCGGTGCGAAGCCGGTGGCGAGCATGGCGCCGGCCAGCTCGCGGCGTCCGCTGACGCGCAGGCGTCGATCGTTGAGCAAGGCACCGCGGCCTTTTTCGGCGACGAACAGTTCGTCGCGCAGCGGGTCGAATATCACGCCGGTGATCGGCTCGTCACGGTCGAGCAGGGCAATCGATACGGCGAAGTGACCGATGCCATGGATGAAGTTGCTGGTGCCATCGAGCGGATCGACCACCCACTGGTAACGGGAATGGCCGGTCGAGCCGGTTTCCTCGCCCAGGAAGGCGTGGTCGGGAAAGGCGCGCCGCAAATCGCGGCGGATTTCCAGTTCGACACTGCGGTCGACCTCGGTGGCGAAATCCATGTTCGCCTTCTCGGTTACCGGAATGGAATCACGCTTGGGCAACTGCCGTACGATCAAACGCCCGGCACGGCGAGCCGCCGCGATTGCGATATTGAGACCACCGTGCTGCATGCTGACTCCGTTGAAAAGAACCGCCGCCGTGCTGGCGGAGCGCAAGGGTAGCGCATATCCGAGGACGGACGACGGAAAGCGAAACGCCGTCGCCCCGGCGAAGGCCGGGGTCCAGTGGTTGGGGCCGCCACGTGCGTTGGGGACTGGGTCCCGGCTTTCGCCGGGACGACGGGGTTCTGTCCCCTGTCCTCTGATCGTTACACTTAGCCGATGACTTCCAACAATCTGCACCTTTTGGATCGGGTGGCGATCGGCCTGGTCGAAACCTCCCTGCCGGAAAACATCGGGTCGGCCGCCCGGGCGATGAAAGTCATGGGCTTGACGCGGCTGGCATTGGTCGCGCCACGATTGTTTCCTGACGCCCGTGCCAACACCCTGGCCGCCGGCGCCGATCAGGTGCTGGACAGCGCACTGGTGGTCGGCGCACTGGCCGACGCCCTGCCCGATTGCCAGTTCATGCTGGGCTGCACGGCGCGCCTGCGCGGGGTCGAATTGCCGGCATTCACGCCGCAGACAGCGGCTCGGCGCCTGCTCGTCGAGGCGCAGACGGGAACGGTGGCGGTGTGGTTCGGCTCGGAGCGGGTCGGCCTGTCGAACGCCGACCTTGGGCGCTGCCATGGCGCCATCCAGATTGCCACCGACCCCGGATTTTCATCCCTGAATCTGGCCCAGGCAGTGCAGATCATCGCCTATGAATTGCGCCTGGCCGCGCTGGCAGAGACCGAGCCGCCGCCAGCGCCTGAGCCTGGGCCTGGGCCTGGGCCTGGGCCCTTGGACCGGCGCGCCAACCTGGCTGAGATGGAACGATATTTTACCCATCTGCAGGCCGCACTCGGCACAATTGATTTCCTCAAAGGGCGATCTTCCCGGGTCATTATGCAGCGTCTCAGACGTATGTATCTGCGGGCCCAGCCCAGTCTGCGCGAACTCAACATTCTGCATGGCATTCTGAGCGAGGCCGAACGTCAATCGCGGATTGCGGCAAACCTGGCCGCACCAGATCAGGACAGCTGAGAGCTTGGACAGGCGAAAAAACACCGTGCCAATTCACCGCAATCGGACCAGGTGGGAACCAGTAGGAGTCGTTGGCCGGTCGAGCGGCAGAGCAGACGGCGGGCAACGCCGGCGACCTGGTGCTCGTTCGGTTCTGCTGCGAACCTTGCTGTTGTTGCTCGGCCCCGGACTGGCCGCTGCCAGCGTCGATCAGCCGGACACGCTGGTCATCGGCAAGATCAGCGACAACCCGCGCCTGGATGTCGGCCGACTGCAGCCCCTGCTCGACTACGTGGTACCCAGACTGGGCCAGCTCAACATCGTGCGCGGCGAAGTGCTGCTGGCCCGCGATGTCGTGCAGATGCGAAATTACCTGCGCCGCGGTCGCGTCGACTGGGTGACCGAAACCGCCGCTATGGCCGCCATGCTCGGCGCCGACGCCGGCGCCCAGCCATTCGTACGCGCCATGCGTGCCGACGAAGGGGCCTATCGCAGCGTGCTGTTCGTGCGCCGCGACAGCGGGATCGACACTCTGGCGCAGCTGCGTGGCAAGGTGCTGGGACTGCAGTCGCGCTGGTCGACCCGCGCCTTCTACCTGCCGCTGCTGCTGCTCAAGGCCGAAGGACTGCCGGTGATCGAGATCGCCACGCCGGATGAGTTGCCCCCAGCCGACCAGGTCGGATTCACCCTGGCCCGGACCGAATCCAATATCGCCAACTGGGTCGAAAAGGGGCTGGTCGATGCGGGCGCCTTCAGCAACGGCAATTGGGACAATCCGCGCATCATGCCGGAGGCATTCCGCTCGCACATGCGCCTGCTGGCGCAGAGCGAATCGGTGCCGCGGGCGGTGGAGCTGGTGCGTGCCGAAATCGACCAGCGCTTGCTGCAGACTTTGACCTCGATATTGCTTGACGCCGGCGATGATGCAGCGGCCGATCAGGCATTGCGCGCTTATTTCGGGACCACCCGGTTTGTGTCGATCGATGCGGACAGTTCTGCCGCGTTGATGCGGCTGGGTGCAAAGGTGCTGGAACTGCGGCGGGACGTCGAATGAAATCGGATCGTATGCGCAGACGATACTGGCTGCTGAGCGGCACCCTGCTGCTGGCGGTGCTGGCGCTGACCGCGCTGGTGCGTTACCAGGGTCGCCGCGACCAGAACGCGGCGATCGAGCAGATGCAGCAAGAGGCGCGCGAGACTGCGTTGAACAATGTGCAGACCCGTCTTGAGTTGACCGCCGCCATGCTCGCGGACGCCTTGGTCAATCCGGTTTATTTCTTTGACCTGCAAAATATCGAACAGGTGCTTGTCGGCGCGCTCAGACAGCCGGATATCGGTTACGCGGTGGTGCTCGATCGACACGGCCGGGTGCTGCACGATGGCCGCGACGAGGCCGCGCAGTTATCCGAAGGGCCGGACCGCGCCTTCGCCGAAATCGCCGACAGCAGTGATGCGCCATTGACCCAGGTGTCCGGCAACTGGATGGAGGCGGCGCACCCATTGATGCTCGGCAAGCAACGCATCGGTTTGCTGCGTCTCGGCCTCGATCTTGGTGTCGCCCACCAGGTCCAACCGCTGCCGAAACCGGCTGCGGCGTTGGTGGCCCAGGACTGGCTGCTGCTCGGCTTGCTTGCTGCGGCACTGGTATTGCTGGCCTGGTGGGGTGAGCGGCGCTTGCTGGCGCCGCTGCTGGATTGGCGCGACCAGGCCCGGGCGCTGCTCGGGCGGGATCGCTCG